>CAYRFY010000659.1:0-4650 GCA_964423635.1 uncultured Armatimonadia bacterium
CCCTGCGGGCCGCTGGCCCGCTTTCCCTCTCCTTCGCAAACACCGCTCAGGAGAGAGCTACGGCCTGTCTCCGTCGTCGGTCGGGTGGGTTCTCCCCTCACCCGCAAGCGACCCCAGGGGTCGCCAGACTCTCCCGACAAGCGGCTCTGCGAGCCGCCGGGAGAGGTGGGACGGCCCACGGCGCGTGGCGCTAGACACATACTCCCGCCCTGCGGGATCGCCGCCCGGCCGTGGCACCGGCCCCGCCGTTGGCCGCCGTCCCGCAAGGCAGGATCGGGCTTTCCACTGAGATCATGCATGAAGGGGGCCGAAGGCACCTGGAAGGGCCCCCCGCCCGGAACCTGCGCAATCTGAGTTTCCAGCCCGAATCCGTACCGTTTGCCGTCAGATCCATTCCATTCCTGCACTTGCAGCGCCGGGAGCATCCACTACATGCGCATCGCATACCTCGACGTATTCGCCGGCATCAGCGGCGACATGACCCTCGGAGCCCTGCTGGACGCAGGCGTACCCATCGACGCCCTGCGCTCAGAGCTTGAGAAGATACCCATGGCAAACTGGCGACTCGAGGCGAAGCCCGCCCTCAAGAACGGCATCGCCGGCAGCCAGGCGCTGGTGACCCTCGCCGACGAACCAGACCACCACCACGGAGAGCCCGATCACGATCACGATCACGACCATGGGCACGATCACGACCATGGGCACGATCACGATCATGGGCACGACCAGGATCATGGGCACGACCACGACCATGGGCACGATCACGACCATGGGCACGATCACGATCATGGGCACGACCACGACCATGGGCACGACCACGACCATGGGCACGATCACGACCATGGGCACGATCACGACCATGGGCACGACCACGAGCATCGGCATGGGCGCTCCTGTCGGGAGCTGGTGGACATCATCGAGGCCTCGAGCCTGGAAAGCGGTGTGATCCGCCGGTCCACGGAGATCCTGTGGCGGATCGCCCGGGCGGAGGCCAAGATCCACAGCAAGCCTGCGGAGGAGGTGCACTTCCACGAGCTGGGGGGCCTCGACTCGATCATCGACATCGTCGGCGCGGTGGTGGGCTTTGACCTGCTGGGGGTGGACGAGATCGTCTGCTCGCCCTTGCCGATCTCCCACGGGTTCGTGGACTGTGCCCACGGCCGACTGCCGGTGCCGGCGCCCGCGACGGCGGAGTTGCTTCGCGGGGTGCCCACCTTCGCCGTGGATATCGAGGGCGAGACGGTGACGCCCACCGGGGCGGCCATCGCCACGGGTCTTTGCCACCGGATCGGCGCCTTCCCGGCCATGACGGTGGAGGCCATCGGCTACGGCTGCGGGCAGAAGGACTTCCCCGGCACACCCAATGTGCTGCGCCTGTTCGTCGGCGAGCGCAGCGGCGCGATGCCCGGCATCGAGCGGGGCGAGGGCGACCTGCCGTCGCTGGTGACGGACCGGATCAAGGTGATCGAGGCCAATATCGACGACATGAGCCCGGAGCTGTACGGCCGGGTGACGGAGAAGGCCTTCGAGGCCGGAGCGGCGGACGTATGGCTGACCGCGATCCAGATGAAGAAGGGCCGGCCGGGGACACAGCTCTCGGCCGCCGTGGCCGCGGACAGGCTGGAGGCGGTGGTGACGGCGCTCCTCAGTGAGAGCACGACCTTCGGGGTGAGAATCGCGGAGTTCGAGCGGCGCTGCCTGCCGCGGGTGACTCAGAGCGTGCTCACGGCCTACGGGGAGATCTCGGTGAAGGTGGGCAAGATCGGAGACCGTGTCGTGACGGCCTCGCCGGAGTTCTCCGACTGCGACAGGGCGGCCCGGGAGCACGGCGTGGCGCTCAAGGAGGTCTTCGCCGCGGCAATCGCGGCGGCGAGGAGGGACTAGGCGAAGACGGCAAGGGAGCTCAGAGGTCCGTCCGAGAAGCCCACACTCGCCTGGGACTGTCATTGGGAGATCGTCCGCTCCCGGAGAGAGCAGCTCGAGGGATCTCCCGGGGTACCGCGAGATCCTTCGCTATCTCGCCGCGCGAGATTTGCGCTCAGGATGACATCTTACGGTAGGCCCGGCTATTCGGTGGGACCTCTACAGGTGTGGAGAGTGCGACAGCGCCGCCGCCATGGGCCGGCGGTACGGAGTGCCTCCGCGTACCATCATAGAAGAAGGCGATGTGCGACATGACACAACCCGGATCTCAGATGCGCAAGGAAATCCACGAGCAGCCCGAGGCGGTGCGTGCCACTTTGGAGGTCGAGTCTCCGCGCATCCGGGAGCTGACCGACCGGCTCCAGCGCGAGGGCATTGAGCACGCCCTCATCGCCGCCCGGGGCACCTCGGACAATGCGGCGCTCTACGGCTTCTACATGTTCGGCACCGTCACGATGAAGATGGCGTCCACCGCGGCGCCCTCGTTCTTGACCTGCTACGATTCGCGGATCGACCTGAAGAAGACCTTTGTGCTCGGCGTCTCGCAATCGGGGAAGGCGACAGATGTGATCGAGGTGCTGGAGGCCGGGCGGCAGCGGGGCGCGGTGACCTGTGCCCTGACCAATACCGAGGATTCACCGATCTGTGAGGCGGCCGAGCATGTGCTGCTCACGCACGCCCTGGAGGAGCGCAGCGTGGCGGCCACCAAGACGTACACCACGGCGCTGGCGGTGATGCACCAGCTCGCCACGCTGTGGGGTGGGCGGACCGACCTGGCCGAGCAGATCAACCTCGCCCCCGACTTGATCGCCGCCGCCCTGAAGCTGGAGGAGCAGATCGCCGAGCGCGCCGAGCGCTTCCGGTTCATGGATACCTGCCACTGGCTGGCCCGGGGCTACAACTACGCCACCGCCAAGGAGGCCTCGCTGAAGATGGCGGAGTGCTGCTATGTGGTGCCCTCGCCGTTCTCCACGGCGGACTTCATGCACGGCCCGATCGCCACCACCGAGGAGGGCTTCCCGTGCTTCATCGTGGCCCCGCACGGCAGGACCTTCAGCGGCGTCCGGGAGGTGGTGGACGCGCTGGAGGAGCGCCGGGCGGAAATGGTGATCCTGAGCAATGATGAGGCGCTGGTGAAGCGGGGCAAGGTTGGCCTGCGTCTGCCCGACATGCCCGAGGAGCTGTCTCCCCTGGCCGCCGGCGTCGTGGCGCAGCTTCTGGCCCTGCATATCGCGCTGGAAAAGGGCCTCGACCCCGATACCCCGCGGGGATTGAAGAAGGTCACGCTGACGATGTGAACGGCGGCTGTGACGGCGGGGATGACGGCGGGGATGACGGCGGGGTTGACGGCGGGGGCAACGGCGGGGGCAACGGCGGGGTTGACGGCGGGGGCAACGGCGGGGGCAACGGCGAGGGCGACGGCGGGGACGGTCCCGCAGGGCGGGAGCGGGGGGCGGCCGACCCGCGTTGCCTGACGGGGCGTCCCGCCACCGCCGGACGCTCCAGAACGCCCGGGAGGCGGTGGCCCATGCCGGCAGCTCTTCTCCTCATCAGCGTCCTCGCGGCCGCCGCGCCCGCTCCGCAGGTGGAACAGACATCAATCGTCGGCCGCGACGGGCGTCCCCTGGTCCTGCGTGGGGCCAACTGGGGCTGGTGGCCGTGTGTGGAGCCGCAGGACGCGGGGCTGCTGGCTCAGGCCGGCGCCAACGTGGTGCGCATCGCGTTCTTTTGGTCCAAGATCGTCGCCCCCGACGATCCGGAGCGGGTCGGGGGCGAGGGGCTGCAGTACCTGGATTCCATGGTCCGCTGGGCCACGGAGGCGGGGTTGTGGATCATCCTCGACTGCCACGAGCCGCCCGGAGGGTGCAATACCGCCGCCTGGTGCGCCGGGGGCCACAACGGACTGTGGCGGGAGGCACACAGCCAAAGCCTGTTTCTGTCCATGTGGCGGCAACTGGCTGCGCGCTACAAGGATAGCGACCGGCTCTTGGCCTACGAGCTGATGAACGAGCCGGGGCCCCCGGCGGATCTGCCCCTCGAGGAGTACCGCGCCCTGTGCCTGCGGGCGATCGACGAGATCCGTGGGGTGGACCCGGAGCACGCCATCGTCGTCTCCGGCACGGGCTGGAGTTCTCCCGGCGAACTGACCGATGCAGTGCTGCTGCAGCGGCCCAACCTGCTCTACACCTTCCACTTCTACTCCCCCGGCGATATCACCCACTATGAGGGCGGCGATTTGCGCTACCCCGGCACCATCCCCACCTCGGTGCGCTGGCTTGCGAACTCACCTGAGAACTGGGGAGCCACCGGCACGTGCGACTGGACGCCGCTGCAGAAGACGTTCACCGCTCCCGAGGGCGCCGTGCGGGGGCAGGTCATGCTGCGCTCCAGCCACAATGCCGGGCAGGCGTGGTTCGATGACGTGGAGCTTGAATGCCAGGGCGAGCCGGTGGACCTGGGGCCGAACACGGACTTCGGGACCGAGCGCGGCAGCACAGGCTGGCAGGTGGAGCGCCCAAGTGCGGGTGCTTTCACCTGGGATGGGTCCGAGGGCTGCGGCGGCCCGGGGAGCCTGAGCATCGCCGGCACCGACTCGTACAACTCCTGGCGCCTCAGAGAGTCCTTCGTGGCCGGGCCCGGGGCGCGGTACATCCTGCGTTGCCGGGTCAAGTGCCGTGATGCCACGGGCCACACGTACCCGGCGGTGGCGTGGTTCTCGGCCGAAGA
>CAYRFY010000660.1:0-4646 GCA_964423635.1 uncultured Armatimonadia bacterium
ACATGCCCACGCGCGAGGTGTCCACGCCGTCCACCGTGGCGGCGTAGTCGATCAGGCGCTTGATCTTGGCGATCTCCAGACCCCAGAGCGTTTTGCCCAGCATGGTGCACAGGCGGGTGTAGCGGGCCCGGGGTGGCCCTTCGGTGATGTTGCAGGGAGCAAGTACCGCATACCCGGCCTCCACCGTGCGTTGCCCGTAGTGGTGGTACAAGGAGGCGTCATCGAGAAACCCGAAAACACGCTCGGGGGAACTGCCGATGCCGTGCTGGCAGATGACCAGGGGTACCGGGCCGTCGACGTCTTTGGGTATGACCAGCACGCCGCGCCCGCGCAGGCCCGGGTACAGGTCGATGGTGACCCAGTGGCCCTTCATGCGGTCGTTTTCGATCCAGGGCTCAACGACGGGAGCCATGTCCTCAACCGGCGGGCCGAAGTCACCCACCGCTTCCAGCCATCTCTGCCGGTTGGGCTCGACCGAGGCCAGGAAGGCCTCCTCTGAGGAGTAGTCCCGGTGCCAGTAGTCGCCCTGGCGCGCGGCGTAGTCCTCACTGAGGCTGCGCAGGAAATGCTCGGTCTCGGTGCGCATGAGGTGTTGGCGGTCTTTCTGGCCGCGGTCGATAAGACCGGGCGGGGCGGCGAACACATTGTCATAGAAGGTCATGGTTACTCCCCCGTGATCCGCTGCGTCCAGATTGGTCGTCAGGTGTGGAAACGGCGGTGAGCCTGCCGGCACGGCAGGGGCGCGGCCATGCGGCGAGACGACGAGTCTCCCGAACCCGGTGCATTTCCTCGCCCTCGGGCAAATACCTTGCCGCCCCGGCTTGGGCTGCGCTATAGTACCCACCTTATCTGACTGGTACGAACCAACCGGCGACGACGGAGGCAAACGCAATGCACAAGGTGACACTCATCCCGGGCGACGGTACCGGCCCGGATGTGGCCTACGCCATGAAGCAGTGTGTGGACGCGACGGGCGTGCGGATCGAGTGGGAGGAGGTGCACGCCGGGGTGGACGTGATGGAGGAGAAGGGCACCCCGCTACCGGATGAGGTGCTGCAATCGGTGCGCCGTAACAAGGTCGCGATCAAGGGCCCGATCACCACTCCGGTGGGCAAGGGGTTCCGCAGCGTCAACGTGGCTCTGCGCAAGGCTCTCGACCTCTACGCCTGCCTGCGCCCCTGCAAGTTCTACGAAGGGGTGCGGTCACGGTATCCCGAGGCGGACATCGTCATCGTTCGGGAGAATACCGAGGATCTCTACGCGGGGATCGAGTTCCAGCGCGATACCGACGAGTGCGTGAAGGCCATCGCGTGCATCGAGGAGCTTTCGGGCGCCACGATCCGGCGGGATTCAGGGGTGAGCATCAAGCCGATCTCCGTCTCCGCCAGCGAGCGCATTGTGCGCTTCGCCTTCGACTACGCGATCCAAAACGGCCGTCGCAAGGTCACCGCTGTTCACAAGGCCAATATCATGAAGTACACCGACGGGCTCTATCTGGAAGTGGCCCGGAGGGTGGCCGAGGAGGAGTACGGCGACAGCGGCATCGAGTTCGAGGACCGCATCGTAGACAACATGTGCATGCAACTGGTGCAGAAACCGGATCTGTACGACGTCCTGGTCCTCCCCAATCTCTATGGCGATATCCTCAGCGACCTGGCCTGCGGTCTCGTGGGTGGCCTGGGAGTGGCGCCGGGAGCGAACATCGGTACAGATTGTGCCGTGTTCGAGCCCACTCACGGCAGCGCCCCCAAGTACAAGGGCCAAAACAAGGTGAACCCCACGGCGACGATTCTCTCCGGCGTGATGATGCTGCATCACCTGGGCGAGAGCGAGGCCGCCGATCGTCTGGAGGCCGCCGTGGCGAAGGTCATCAGAGATGGCAAGGATGTCACGTACGATCTGAAAGCCGATCGCAATGATCCGACGGCGGTGGGGACCAGTCAGATGGCGGACGCGATCTGTGCGGCCATGGCATAGGGGGAGCGTCCAACGGGGAGAGAGTCCCCCTGTGGTCTGCTGCCACGGAGGGTCTCAGGTGGCGCGGCCGCCCCGAGCGACAGGCTTCTGGGAGCGATGTGGGTAAGATAAGCGCCCGCCGAGGTGACTCGGCGGGCGCTATTGCGTTGCGGGCGGCCGGATAGGTCTCTGAGGCGGCCCGGCTATCCCTCGGGCGGGCCGCCTGCTCTCACGCTGTCGTCCATGCCGTCGGCGAACTGCTCGTAGTTCTTTCGGAAGCTGGCGGCGAGCTGCTTCGCCCGGTCATCGTAGGCGGCCGGGTCAGACCAGGTATTGCGTGGGTCCAGGATCGTGGGGTCGACCTCCGGACAGACGGTGGGGACCTCGAGGCCGAAGAACGGCTCTTTCCGTAGGGCAACCCGGGCCAGGTCGCCATCAAGCAGGGCGCGGATAATGGCTCTGGTCACGCTGATGCTCATCCGGTGCCCGGTGCCGTATGCCCCACCGGTCCAGCCGGTGTTGACCAGCCAGCAGTTCACGTCGTGCTTGGCGATCCGCTCACCCAGCATCTTGGTGTAGACTCCGGGATGCAGGGCCATGAAGGGCGCTCCGAAGCAGGCGCTGAAGGTGGGCTGGGGCTCGTCGATGCCCCGCTCGGTACCGGCCACGCGGGCCGTGTAGCCGGCGATGAAATGGTACATCGCCTGAGCGGGCGTGAGCTTGGCCACCGGAGGCATGACGCCGAAGGCATCACAGGTGAGGAACACGATGTTTTTCGGGTGCCCGACGTAGCCCTCTCTCACCACGTTGCTCAGATGGGTGATGGGATAGGCGGCACGGGTGTTCTCGGTATACGAATCGTCAGTGAGGTCCACGCGCCGCGTGGCGAAGTCGACCATGACGTTCTCCATGATCGTACCGAACTTGCGGGTACACTCGTAGATTTGCGGCTCGGCTTCCTTGGAGAGACGGATGATCTTGGCGTAGCAGCCGCCCTCGAAATTGAAGACTCCGTGGTCACTCCAGCCGTGCTCGTCGTCGCCTACCAGCGCTCTGTCCGGGTCGGCCGAGAGACTGGTCTTGCCCGTCCCGGAAAGCCCGAAGAACAGGGCCACATCGCCCTTGTACCCCACGTTTGCCGAACAGTGCATGGAGAGCACTTCGTGAAGCGGGAGCAGATAGTTGAGGATGGTGAATACGGATTTCTTGATCTCTCCACCGTAGCGCGTGCCGCCGATGAGGATCGTCTTCTCGCCGAAGTGAACGACGACGAAGGTCTCCGAGTTGGTGCCGAAGGCCTCGGGGGGCTGGGCGTGCAGACCGGGGAGAGAGATCACACGGAACTCGGGAATATGCTCGATGATCTTGTCCCGGTCCCGCTCCTGGATGAACATATCCCCTTGACCAGATTGCCACCACCTATGGCCAGGCATCCTCGGTGACCACGCGGATCGGGATGCGGTAGCGTGGGTCGGCGCCCACGTAGCAGTCCTGGACGAAGAGATCCTTGCCCTGGATGTACTGCAGCATCTGGTCGTGCAGCTTCCAGTAGTGCTCCTCGGACATGGGGCGGTTCACCGAGCCGTCCCAGTGGATCTTGTCCTGGCTCGAGGGCTCTTCGACGATGAACTTGTCGTTGGGCGAGCGGCCCGTGGTGTGGCCGGTGCGGACGACGATGGGTCCCAGATGGACCAGGTGACCTTCACGACGGCGCACAATCTGCTCGTATAGCTCCGGGGTCGTTTGATGCCAGTACACTCGGCCAACGTTCCGAATGCCGTGATGCTCCAGACCGTGTCGAGGGGCGCGGCGCTCAGGCATGGGCTATCCCCCTTGCGAAATCATCTCTCTGAGAGGTACGCGGACGCGCGGCGCTCAGAGGGCTGTGCTGTATGGGCCACCGGTACCGGTGATTGCTGTCAGCAGGGCGACCAGCAGCGTAGCTGTTTAGAATGGAGTATACTAAGCATGCTTGTCAATACCCCAATCCCGTCTCGCCGATGGTTTCGGTGTACACAAGACCCTCTTGTGGCATGAACAGCGTGGGGTGTTTGGCCTGCAGTTCAGGCTCGGCGCCGGGTAGAAACTGGCGTGAGTTGCACTCCACGCCCATCAGAGTATCCACCCGCGCCGCCAGACCTACGGAATGAACCAGGGATCGCCCCGGATTGGTGAGATCCTGCACCGTCAGGCATAGACCTGACTCGGCGGCCTTGGCGACATAGAGCAGCGATGAGGAGTGCCCCTTGCACGTCTTGAGGCCCACCCCGGACCACCCCAGCTCCCCGGCAAGCTCGAGCTTGTCCACATCGGTGACGCCCTCATCCACGACCACCGGCTTGATCCTGGCCACCTCGGACATGTCGAATCGGTGCACGCTCAAGTCGCGCTCTGTGGGCTGTTCGAGGTACAGCAGGCGATCGAAGGCCATGGGGGAGAGGGAGCGGAGCTTCTCCAGATACTCCAGCACCGTCTCGGGGCTCTCGTTCATCTCGTTGGAGTCGGTGGAGAGGTAGAAGGCGTCGGAGATGCCCAGTTGCGCGTAGGTGGCCTCGATGACCTCCGCCACGTGCGCGGTGCGCTGCGCATCCCAGTCGATATCCGTGCCGCGAAGCTTGACCTTGAAGCAGCGGAGACCGTCGCGACGGATCCACTGGTCGAGGCTTACCGGCATGCCGTCGTCCGGGTCA
>CAYRFY010000661.1:0-4638 GCA_964423635.1 uncultured Armatimonadia bacterium
TGCCGGACAGCCAAGTGTCCAGCCCGCTCGCGCGGCGCCTGCTGGTGGCCGATATCTGCCACGACGAGGATGTGGAGGTCTACCTCAACGGCCACCTCGCCGGGGTGGGTAGGTCGTATGTCACCCGGTACGTGACGATCCCGCTTCGGGTCGAAGCGGTCGCCTCGATAGCCCCCGGAGACAATACCATCGCCGTGCACTGCCACCAGACCGTAGGTGGGCAGGGCATCGACCTCGCGATTCTGGACGTGGGAGACAGCGCCCTGCCCGCGCCGAACGAGGCGGAGGGCAAAGCGTTCAGCCTTCTGAGCACCGTGACGCCGGAGCCCCCGGCAGGTCGTGCCTGGAGCGACGCGTACCTGGCGCTCACCAATGCCTTCGTGGGCGAGGGTGAGGGCGCCCTGCGCGGCCATCCGGACGAGGTCGTCAACTGGGTGAGCGCCCAGTCGGTGCCCACGCTCCTGCCCCCCTACTCGGCGGGCGCGGGGAGCAGCAAGCTGATGACCATGCTGGAGGAAGGCCACGGCGGGGTGAAGCTCTCCAAAGAGGAGAGCGACAAGCTCGCGTGCTGGATCGACCTGGCGGTTCCCTACTGCGGGGACTACACCGAGGCCAACATCTGGACGGAAGAGGAGGTCCGGCGCTACGAGCACTTCCTGGCCAAGCGCCGGATGCTTGAGGATCAGGAGCACCGCGCGCAGCCGTAGTCTTCCACGGGCTTGGTGCGTGTCTGGCGCCCTCCGTCGGCCGTTGGCCGTCTCCGTCAGGTCCGAAGGACCACGCGGCGCCGCGCAGCGGCGCCCCGCATGCCCGCACCCGCGAGGGCGCTCGACCTCCGGCACGGCCGCGTGGGAAGACGCCGCGGGAAACGTGCCGGGCGACCCAGGGCGGCATGCCGCCCCTTGCGGGGCTGTACGGCAAGGAAGCGCCGTTGATCCCGCAAGGCGGGACCGTCGCCGTAGACTCGCGACTCGCGACTCGCGACTCGCGACTCGCAGACTCGCGACTCGCAGACTCGCAGACTGGAGACTCGGGGTTCTCACCATGTGTGTTATCGCCGCCTATCTCGGAGACGAACCTGCCGCACCGATCTTGCTGGAGATGCTCAAGCGTGAGGAGGGGCTGGCCGGGGGCTACTACACCGGCGTCGCCACGATCCACGAGGGCACGCTGCACTACGAGAAGATCGTGGGTGACGTGGACGCCCTGCTTGCCCGGACGAGGGCGGTCGATCTGCCCGGGAACCTGGGCATCGCCCACAGCCGCAGTCCCAGCGGCGGAGACCGGGAGTGGTCGCATCCCTTCGTCGGCAATGCGGGCAGCGTGGCCTATGTGGCGAATGGAGCGATGGGGCGCTTCGACGGCAAGACCGACTACGCGGCCGCGGGCAACGGTCTGCTGGAGAAGGGCTATCGCTACCTGTCCGCATGTCCGGAGAGCATCGGGCCATACCCGGTGCTGGCCGATGGAAACTGCGTGCACTTTTCCGAGATCATGTGCCTGCTGGTGGAGGACGAGCTGCGCAGTGGCGCGGACCTGCGCCGGGCAATGGCCGCCGCCTACCAGGATTGGGCCTCGGAGATCGTGGGGCTCGCCATATCATCCGCCGAGCCCGACAGCTTCGTGGCGGCGCGGATCAACCAGCCGCTGGTCATCGCCCGCGACGGCGAAGCGGTCTATGGAGCGTCCAGCGCCATTGCCTTCCCGGATGGCATGCGGTGGCAGATGCCCATGCCGCCCAATTGCTCCGGCCGCTTCGGCCTGGATGCCTTCTCCCTGTACCCATTCTCGCGCCCACCGGGCCCCGTGGCCGTGATGCCCCCACGTGCCGCCCTCGCCGACAGGCTGATGGAGGCCCTGCTCCAGAGGCCACAGAGCATCGGGGAGCTCTGTCGGCAGACCGATCCCCTGTGGCCGGAGGGCCAGATGGCCCAGAGACTGCCGGCGGTGTACCAGACCGTCGAGGACTGGCTGCAGGTGGGACGTGTCCGCCTGGATATCCGTCGCCTCCCGGGCATGTTCGACCAGGGCACGGCACCCCGGATCTACGTGGAGTTGGTGAAGTGAGCTGGCCCCAATCCGGTACCCGTACACAGAGGGAGTGGTTGCCCATGCGCACGGCGCTTCCCACGATCGCGCTGGTGCTGTGCCACCTGGCCGTCGCCGGGGACATCGACCTTCTCGAGGAGGAGGTTCGCGTGCCGCGGGGAGAGAGCGTGACGATCGGATTTCCTCTGGTGCCCACCGACGAGACAACGGTGCAACTGAGTCTGCTCTTGCGCATGGATTCACCGGGCCTGGGTGGGTCGATGTTCTTCGCCGATCTGGCGCTGAACGGCAGGCCGGTGGAGGCGGCCAAGAGTCGCACGGTGGTGCGCCTGCTCAATCGGCCGCTGTCCTCGCTGGTGACGCCGGATATCCGCTCGGAGTGGTACGGGCGGGGCGGCTGGCGGGCGGTGTATGCGCCGGACTTCGAGGCCGCGGCGAAGGCGAGCTTCTACGAGGGCAACCCGTATGAGATCGTGCTGGACGTCACCGACCTGATAAGGCCGCTGTCGGACAACGAGCTGCAGGTCACGAATACGGCCGGCGACGACCTGGCCAGGCGTCTGGGAACCGAGCTGGACCTGGTGGTGCGGCGGGCGACGATACGCACCGTGCCGGGCAAGAGCCCGACGCTGGCGGCGGCCAATGCCGTCTCACACGTGATCAACCAAGGTGAGCCCGGGGGCAGGCCGGCGGCCTACACCGGTAGGCTCCTTCCGGCGGGGGCGCTGGAGCTTACCGTCGGCGACAGGAGGCTCATCTTCGAAAGCGCCTTCTCCTACCCCAATGCGGGCCTGAACCATCTGACCTCAGAGCCCCGGGACGGGCAGCCCGGCTGGAGGGTGAGCGTCTCCCCTACCCCGGACGGCGGCACGGTCATGGGTTCGGGCCCCGACTACGAGCTGCGCCGGACGGTGGAATTCACCCCCCGCCGCGTGATCGTCTCAGACACACTGACCAACACCCGCGCCCACCGGGCACTGGGGATGATGGTCAAGCACTCACTCTCGCTGGCGGACTTGCCCGAGGCCACCGTGCGGCTGGCGGGTAACGGCGACCCCGCCGTGAATGAATACCACGCCCCGGCCAATCCCAGCGTGTTCATCCGCCTTGCGGAGCTGGGGATCGGCATGCTGTGCGAGGATGACGTCTTTCGCAACCAGGGTCGCCTGTGGTTCGATGCGCAGACCACCGAGGCGGGGCTGAAGACGGAGATGCTCTACCTGCCTCCGGGAGAGAGCCACACGCTGCGGTGGTCGATCTACCCGGTGGCCTCCCAGGATTACTACGACTTTGTCAACCTCGTCCGTCACGACTGGGGCTCGAACTACACCGTGGAGGGCGCCTGGTGCTTCTTCTCTCCCGACCAGATCCTCGACATGCCCCTCGAGCAATTGCGCCACGACCTGGACCGCCTGGGCGTCAGGTACGCCTGCTCCTGGGGCGGCTGGGTGGATCGCAAGGCCGACCCCAAACGCATCGGCTTCGGGTCCGAGGTGATGAGCGACTACTGGGCCGACTATCGCGACCGGCTCCGGCGCGCGGTGAGCAAGCTCCATGAGGCCAGGCCCGACGTGAAGGCCCTGATCTACTTCGATAGCCAGCGCGATACCCATGCCGATGCCACCACGCTCTACCCCGACAGCCTGCTCACCGACGCCAATGGCACCCACGGCTCCACGGAGTGGGGCGGGCAGTATTCCCTGACATGGTCGATGGTGGCCATGCTCGATAGCAGCTTCGGCGAGGACCTGCTCAAGACCGTGGACGCGTACAGGGAGCAGATCGGCGGCGACGGCCTGTACTGGGATGAGATGGGGAATGTGGCCTACGGCTACCCGCTGCTGACCCACGCCATCCCAGACGGGCGCTCGTGCCTGCTGGACACCACAACGTACACGGTCAAGACCCCTGTGGGTATCACCACGCTACTGGGCGAGAGCCACCGCCTGGCGGTGATCGAGAAGGTGCGCGCCGGGGGCGGGTTCATCATGGGCAACGGCCCGGCGGCGACGCGCAAGATGCTGCAGGCCGGGGTGCAGCGCATGGTGGAGATCCAGCACAACGATACCTGGTGCTACGAGGGGAACCTGGACTCTCCGCTGGGCTATGCCAGCTCTCGCGCGGACTTCGGGAACGTCACCCGGGCCCTGGAGATGGCGACCCTGCTGGTGGGAACACGCCTGGACTACCCGTACGAGATCTCGCGGCACCTGTTCCCGTTCACACCGATCGAGCTGCACCACGGCTACCTGCTGGGCGAAGAGCGCATCATCACCCTGCACTCCGGGCGCTACGGCTGGCCCGGCGAGACGGTGCCGGCCACCCTCCGCATCTTCGACAAGGAGGGCAAGCTGCTGCAGGAGACGCAGGTTGCCGCGGGACCGGGAGAGGCCCGGGTACCCATCGAGCTAGACGAGGGACAAGTCGCGGTGATGGCGCGGGACGGGCGTTGAGACCCGCGCAGCGGGGCCACACGGCCGGTACCGACCGGGAACCAATGGGCGCCGACAGACGGCCCGACGGTCTTCATGGTCATCAATTAAATAACTTGCATTTTCGGACCCAGGCGGGGTACACTGGGGCCATCCT
>CAYRFY010000662.1:0-4628 GCA_964423635.1 uncultured Armatimonadia bacterium
CCCGCTTTGCCCACCGAGATCGCCTTCAGCGGGATTCCGGGGATCGAGAAGACCACCTTCTCCGATGCCCGCTTCTGGGACTGGCAGCGAGAGATCGGCTCCCACGCGCGGCAGCCGGTGGTCTGGTGGCGGGTTCCGACCTGGAGCAGCATCACCGATACGCCCCTGCTCCCGGAGGCCGCGACTATCACCGACAGCGTGCAGATCACGATGGCCCGCAACGAGACCGAGTGCGTGGCCCTGGCGCTGACCAACACCTCCTGCGAGGCGCCGCGCGAGGTGACCCTCAAGCTTAGCGAGTTCCGCGCTGAGGGCGGGGCCGGGCAGGACGCCCTGGGCGGCGGTCTGTCCGTGGCCGGCGCCATCGGCTCCCGGCACTACGGGGTCAACCTCGGTCCATTGCTGACGGCCGACAATATGCCGGGTGAAAGCCTCCTGCGTCGGTACCTCACCAATGGTGCCGGGATCTCCGCGTTCCCCCGGGTGACGCTGTCCCGGGCCGGTTCCGCGGTGCTGTGGCTTTCGGTGACGTCCGATAATGCCCCGCCGGGTCGGTATCTGGCCCGCCTTTCTTGTGGCAGCGGCCCCGCGCTGATCGTGCGGGTCCACGTGCTGGACGTGACTTTGCCGGCCCCGCCTGTCTGGCTCAATACCTGGAGCGGCACCACGTCCATGTTCCCCTTCGTCTACGACGACCGCGCCCCACGGGAGGTTGCCTACAAGCAGTCTCTCGGGATCTCCGTCTGGAACGGCTTTCCGGAGCCGGGGACAGACGCCGAGATCGCCCATCGCAGCGGCCGGGCGGTCTTCCATCTCTATGGAGTGCCCGACAAGTACGTCCACGGCGGCTATGCCGGGCGCATCAAACCCGAGGAGTTGGGGGAAGAAGATCAGCAGGCCATCTCCGAGCATGTGGCCTCGCTGGTGAGACGGGCCACCGAGCTGGGGCTTGACTACGACGACTGGTACGGTGAGATCTGGGACGAGCCGGGGCCGGGCAACTCCGCGCTCTATGGTGCGCTGGCGAGGATGATGAAGCAGGCGGACCCCAGAGTGCAGGTGTACTGCAATCCGTGCTTCTGGTCGGGCAACGGTGTGCTGGGGGATGCCGAAGTCTATGGGGCGCTGAGTCCGTGGTACCGGGAGTATGTGGACATTTCGGTGCCTTTGTACCTGCTGGTGCGCGACCATCCGCAAAGCTACGGGCTGTTTGACGCACCCCGCGCGGTGCGGGCGTCGTATGCCGTGAGCACACAGTCGGCCAAGAGCGAGCAGGCGCCGCAGGTGCAGGCGTACCGGCGCATGGCCTGGGATGCTTTCTCCCGGGGCTGGAACGGCTGGGGCTTCTACTCATACTATGCCCCGCGGGGCAATCCGTGGAACGACATGGACGCCGACTGGATCGAGGACCGCCCGGACTATCTGATGGTCTATCCCGGGCCGCGTGGCCCGATCGCGACCCGCCAGTCCGAGGCGGTGCGGGAGGGCTGGGAGGACTACTGCCTGCTCACACTCCTGCGCGAGTGGGGCGCGGGCGCCGAGGTGGAGCAGATTCTGCAGGCCTACGCCGATGGTGCCGAGCCCGAGGCTCTGCGCCTGCGGGCCCTGCGGGCGGCGGCCGGCGGGTAGAGTACCAGCGGCTGTGGCAGACGGCCAACGGCGGCGGCGCACAGGTCGCCGCCCTACAGCGGCCGACGTCAACGGCGCCTCACCCCCCCGCCCTGCGGGCTTGCCCCCCTCTCGGCGTCTCTCCGAGCCGCTCTTACTCGTCCCGCAGGGCGGGACCGGCGAGACGGGAGGAGGGGGGAACGGCAAACGGCGGCGGCGCACAGGTCGCCGCCCTACAGCGGCCGACGTCAACGGCGCCTCACCCCCCCGCCCTGCGGGCTTGCCCCCCTCTCGGCGTCTCTCCGAGCCGCTCTTACTCGTCCCGCAGGGCGGGACCGGCGAGACGGGAAGGGGGTGAACCGTCCCGCCCGGGATCTCCCTGGGGCGGCAATCCTGGCGTCCACCCACGGACGGCCGGCCTCGCCGTAGAGGCCGCCGTGCACCCGCTGTGGACCTACACGGTGCGGATCACGCCGCGCACCAGCCCCAGGATCTGCACGTCCCGGGCCACGATGGGCTTCATCGTCGAGTTCTCGGGGCGCAGCTCGATCTCGCCCTGGCGACGGTAGAAACGCTTCACGGTGGCCTCGTCCTCCAGCAGGGCAACCACGATCTCGCCGTCTCTTGCGGTGGCCTGCCTTTGCACCACCAGCAGGTCGCCGTCGAGGATTCCCGCCTCGATCATGCTCTCGCCTTTGACCTGCAGCATGAAAAGGTCGCCGTCGGGGAACAACTCCGCCGGCAAGGTGAGCGTGTCGTCGATGTTCTCGGCGGCGAAGATCGGCTCACCGGCGGCGACGCGTCCCAGAAGCGGGGCATAGCGGACACCCTTGATGGGCATCGCCGGTGTCTCGGCGTCCAGGTCTCGAGCCCGGATCGCCCGGGTCAGTGAGCCGTCGCGCTCGATCAGGCCCATCTTCTGCAGCACATTGAGGTGGAAATGCACGGTGGAGCTGGACTTGAGGCCCACGGCGTCGCCGATCTCGCGCACCGTAGGGGGATAGCCCCGCTCTCGTGTGACGTCGATGATGAAATCCAGGATGCTCTTGCGGCGTGCCGATAGCCCCTTGTCGCCCATGACTGACAGGCCTCCCTTGGTGGCCAGTTAGCGTCATCTAAGGATCATAGCATGGCGTAATCTGTTTGTCAAACAGATATTCGACTATTGCAGGAGCCCATCTGGAGCCCGGTTTTTGCGACCTTGACCCCGGCGGTTGACGCCATCTGCCGGGCGGTCTATCCTGTGCGCGTTCTCGCGGTCCTGTGCGGACCGATATGCCAAAGGATACCAGGAGCCCGTTCGTGCAGCGTAGATTTGAGGGTAAAGTTGTCATCGTGACCGGCTCATCGTCGGGGATCGGGAAAGCGACCGCCAGGAGACTGGCCGAGGAGGGCGCCGCGGTCTGCGTAGTGGCCAACCGCAATGCCGAAGGGGGCCAGGCCACCGCCGAGGGCATCCGGCAGGCCGGTGGCAGCAGCTTCTTCGTCCAGGCCGATGTCTCGTCCGCCGAGGACTGCCACAGGATCGTGGATGAGACGATGGCACACTTCGGCGGCATCGACGTACTGATCAACAATGCCGGCATCACCCGCTTCAAGGCCCTGCCGGAACTGGATGAGGACCTCTGGGACCACGTATTGGACACGAACCTCAAGAGCGCGTATCTAATGAGCCGCTGTGCCGTGCCGCACATGCTGCAGCGGGGCCGCGGCGCCGTAGTGAACGTGTCCTCGGTTCACGCCGAGGCCACCTATCCGGGCTCGGCGGCCTATGCGGCCTCGAAGGCCGGGCTGTGCGGGATGACGCGCTCGCTGGCTCTAGAGTTTGGCTCCCGCGGCGTGCGGTTCAACTGCGTCCTGCCGGGCACCATCGATATCTCCCTGTACGGTCGACGCGGAGAGCCCGAGGACCCGGAGAGCTGGGAGCCTCGCCAAAGCCCGGTCCAGGTGCTGGGCCGAACCGGCTCACCGGCCGAGGTGGCCGCCGGGATCTGCTTTCTGGCCTCCGACGAGGCTTCCTTTGTCAACGGCGCCGGCCTCACGGTGGACGGCGGACTGCTCTGTGTACTGAGGGACCACTAGACATGAAGATCACCAGGCTGGAGACGCTGTTTGTCAAGCCGCGCTGGGTGTTTCTGAAGATGCACACCGACGCCGGGATCGTGGGCTGGGGCGAGCCGATCGTGGAGGGCTGGTCGCAGACGACGGCCGCCGCGGTGCACGAGATGGGCCGGTACCTCCTCGGTCAGGACCCGCGGCGCATCGAGCACCACTGGCAGGCGCTCTACCGCGGGGGCTTCTACCGCGGCGGCCCTGTGCTCACCAGCGCCCTGTCGGGCATCGAGCAGGCGATGTGGGACATCACCGGCAAGTGGCTGGGGGTGCCCGTCTATCAGCTTCTGGGCGGGGCGGTGCGCGACAAGATTCGCGTCTACGGGCATGTGGGTGGAGACAGCACCGAATCCTACATCGCCTCGGGCCAGGCCAGTGTGGAGAAGGGTTTCACGGCGGTGAAGACCGGCATGTTCGGGGCGGTGGAGTTCGTCGACAGCCCGCGCTTCGTCGCCGAGGCGGTGGAGAAGATGGCCGCTTTGCGCCAGGGCGTGGGGGACAGCGTGGACATCGGTGTGGACTTCCACGGCCGCGTCAGCCCGGCGATGGCCGTCAAGCTGTGCAAGGCCCTGGAGCCCTACAACCCCATGTTCATCGAGGAGCCATGCCTGCCCGAGAACGTGGATACCCTGGTGACGGTGGCCCGTAGCACGACGGTTCCGATTGCCACCGGCGAGCGGCTATTCACCAAGTGGGGCTTCCGCGAGGTGCTGGAGAAGGGCGCGGCGGTGATCCTCCAGCCTGACTTGTCCCACGCCGGGGGCATCTTCGAGGTGCGCAAGATCGCCGCCATGGCCGAGGCCTATTATGCGGCGATAGCCCCCCATTGCCCATTGGGCCCGATCGCTCTCGCCGCCTGCCTGCAGGTGGACGCCTGTACCCCCAACTTCCTGTGCCAAGAGCAGGTG
>CAYRFY010000663.1:0-4626 GCA_964423635.1 uncultured Armatimonadia bacterium
CCCGTCTCCGCGGCCGTATCGCGGAGTACAAGCGGCTCGGAGAGACGCCGAGAGGCGGGCGGGCCCGAAGGGCCGGGGGTGAGGCGCCGTAGCCGTTGTAGGGCGGCGACCTGTGCGCCGCCGCCGTTAGCCGTTGTCGTTGGATGGCTCCCTCGGCGCGGTACAGGCCCGCGCCCTACAGAACGGCGCCGCGCCGCCGCTGGCCGTAGCCCTCTCCTGAGCAGTCGTATCGCGAAGGAGAGGGAAAGCGGGTCCCGCTCGCGGGACCCGCAGGGAGCGGCGCCGTGGGCGTTTGCCGTTGTCGTTGGATGGCTCCCTCGGCGCGGTACAGGCCCGCGCCCTACAGAACGGCGCCGCGCCGCCGCTGGCCGTAGCCCTCTCCTGAGCAGTCGTATCGCGAAGGAGAGGGAAAGCGGGTCCCGCTCGCGGGACCCGCAGGGAGCGGCGCCGTGGGCGTTCGTCGTTGTCGTTGGATGGCTCCCTCCCCTCGACCCAGCCCCCGCGCCCTACCTCACCGCCATGCACGCCTCCACCGCCTCCGCAATTGCCTGCCGCTCGCGAAGCAAATCCTGCGGGTCCTTGGTGTAGACCGTCAGGCTCTCGGCCAGGCGGTCTAGCGCCCCCAGGGCCTCACGGGCCTTCTCCAGGGCCGCCGAGATCGCCGGCGCGTCGCCGCCCTGTGCACGCAGACCCTCCAGCCGTGCCATCTCCTGCCGCAGCGTCCAGATGTACTCATAGTCCTCGATGCCGTCCCGCAGCACCTCCCACCGCAGGGACACCACAGGCCCTTCCAGTACCGGCTCCTCACTGGGCTTGCGCGTGGCCGGGTACAGCAGCATCCCGTCCCCGTTGCCCCAGTACCCGCCGTTGGGGCGGTAGGTCATGGCATCCTCCCACGGATTGCGGGGTGTGCCGTCAGGCATGTGGCCGTAGAAGGTGGTGGCCCAGTACAGCGACCCGGTAACCCCGTACTTCTGGGCCATACAGAAGCGGATACGGTGGTTGATGGCCGGATGGTCCACGAAGTTGTTGGGGTACGGCGCCCGCGGCCCGCAGCAGACGTACCACCACACCAGCTCCCCCTCGGCCTGCCGTGCCTGACAATCCTGAGGCTTGTAGGCCTCCAGCACGGGCACCCACAGGTCGATGGGGCCCATCAGCCCGGGCTCGGGCTGCTCGGTGATCAGGCGCGTGAGGCCGGGGCAGTTCCGGCCCAGTAGCTCCATGCCCTCCACCACGTGCGGATACGCGCTCTCCTCCGGCTCGTCGTACCAGTATGAGTAGGCCTTCTGCAGCCAGCCGTTGTCCCGCAGGTGCTCGATCACGGGACCATACAGGAGCCGATGCAGGCGCTTGTACTCCGGCGTAAACCGTGGGTGCCCGCCGATCTGGCCGGGCATGCAGCTCATGTTGAAGGCGTTGAACTTGAACTCGTCCAGGTACCGCCGGGCGCCCTCGTCGAAGAGCGAGAAGTCGTGGCTGACGGAATAGTCGTCCTTGATCTGCTCATCTAGCTGAACCGGCGCCGCGGGCTGGTACGTCTCCGGAGCCTCCGGGTCGATGCGGCTCGCAAGCTCCTGTGCCCGTGCCGCCAGATCCTCGGCCGCCACCTTGTCTGTGGCGAAGTACACCACCAGCGGCCCCCAGCCCTCGTGGGTCTCCCCCTGTTTGATGCGGAACCTCTCCGCCGGCGCATTGGACACCGTCAGCCGGTCGCGCCCCTCAGCGATCGAGAGCCCGCCCACCTTCCCGTCCAGGCAGAGCATCCCGAAGCCTACCGTGTCATCCGACCACGCGGCGAACCCCGGCCCATTGGCCACCTGCCTGGCTGCGAAGGTCGTGCGCGGCAGGTTGAAGTACTCTCGAACCTCCACCTCCACCGGATCGGTGCTCTCCATCTGCACCAGTCGCATACCGAACCAATCGTCACCGGCCGGGATGTACAGCCTGAAGGTCAGCTTGTAGCTCCGCGAGGCCTCGGAGGAGCTGGTGCACGCCGCCACCACCTCCCACTCCCGCAGGGTGGGGGTGCGGCCGACCTCCTCCACCGAGACGATGCCATCCACGTACGGCCAGCTCACTCCGCTGCCCTGCCAGCCCACGCCCTCCTTCTCGAAATGCGTCATCGAGGTGCGCTGGCAGGCGATCTCCCGGCCGTCCCAGTACAGCGTCCAGGGGCTCTCCTGGCCCTGCTGCGCCTGCACCGTGAGCCGCCCCGTGGTGATCCGCCGCTGCGGCGCGCCCAGGTCCATCTTGATGGGGTAATACCGCATGGGGTCGTAGGGCGAGATCCGGTGGTCGCGACAGCTCTGCATGTACAGGTCATGCACCAGCTTCCGCTGCTCCGGATCGCCCAATGCCAGATACTCGTTGTCCGCCGTCACCCCGTACGCCGTGCTGATGTGAGTCTCGTCCGTCAGCGAGAAGCCGTAGACCCGCAGCCGCACCGGGACCTGAGTTTCCGTATCGGGCGTGGACACCGTCACCGTGCCCCGGTACTCGCCCGGACGCGTGCCTGCGGGGGCGTGGGCCAACACCCAGAAGGGCTGATTGCGCCCGGCCGTGCAGACCGTGGCGCCCTCCGGCTCCGGCAGCGGGTCGGGCCATTCGCCCTTCCACCCGAAACGGTCGGTGGGGATGCTCACCGGAACGTAGTCTACCTGCAGCAGCTTGAACTCCTCGGCGGGGATGGTTCCCCCCGGACCGGAGAAGTCCGACACCGTCAGCGTCGCCGCCACATCCTCCTGCGGCCGTACCACGAGCTGGAAGGCCTCGTACTCATTGCCCGCCAGGCTCAGCCGCACGGCCTCCTCCCGGGCCTGCGGCATGGCTGTGTTCCGGTGGACCTTGTACAGCCCCTCGGCCCACCACAGCCCCAGCGCCCCGCCGCCCGCCAGGCGATAGCCGAAGCCCTCGGTGGGCACCTCCGGCAGCGAGAACGCCCCGCGCCACAGGCCGGCGAACGAGCCGTCGGGCGTGCGCAGCGCCAATGCCACCGCATGGCTCCCCGGCTTGTCCGCGCGCCAGCCCAGCGCCAGTCCCCGCGACCGGTCGGCAGGCAGTTCGGGCACCGCGACGGTCTCCTCGATCCGTGACGCCTCGTTGCCGCAGATCAACAGCCCCTCCAGGCCTGTGGCCTGCCTGCCCACGGCCCGCAGGCGCAGCCTCTGGCTGCAGTCGCCCAGCCCCAGCTTCGGCGAGCCCACCGTCCGGATCGCCACCGCGGTGGGCGCCTCCTCGGCGCTCAGACTCACCAGGCCGAAGCGCGCCGGCTCGTGGAATCCCGACTGGGTCGGAGACCAGCAGGTGCTCTCCTGACGCGCAGTGTCGTTCCGACAGACGTTCAGGCCTGCCAGAGCTCCCGCTCCCGCGGGCAGCCCCAGCTCCGTGAGCGGGATGGCCATCTCCACGGTCCAGCCGTCGGCTTTCACCTCTGTCGCCGAGTGCCAGGTGGCATCCCAGCCCACGTCGTATCCCGGAGTGGCGCCCTTGTCGCCGCTTTCATCCCGCTGCACGTTGGCGGCGCTGACCAGCAGGTGGTAGTACCGTTGCAGCGTCACTCCCGGGTCGAGGAACACCTCGACACTCTCATCGGTGTAGACCTCCGAGTCTCGCTGCGACTGCGTCACCTTGAGTTGCGCACCGGCCTCTGTCGCGCACTGGACGCCGATGTAGAGCGTGTCGCCGCTGCGCAGGACCCGGGCCGAGGTGCTGCCCTTCGAGGCCGCTCCCTCCATCGTGACGAACGGGCCCAGGGTTGCGGCTGCCTGCCAGGTAGCCTCCGCCAACTTTCCGTCTACCACCGGCGCCTGGGCTACGGATGGAACCACGGCAGTGGGCAGAGGTTCCAGCGTCGGGACGTAAGCCAGGGCCGGAATGACCGCCGACACCAGCAGGACCGGCAGCAGGCAGATGGCCGGAGGCCATGGGCCGCGAGACCCTCGCGGCGCGCTTCGCGTCATCTTGGTGCACTGCACAGAAACTCACCTCGCGTTGGTAGCCCAAACTCAAGCACGGACATCGACTGCGCGACCGCCATCTGCGGCCCGACCGTCTCCGGTTGAACCCGCCACCACATATCGGTACCGCATCGTGACGATGATCCCGCGACCTTCCCCGCGCCGGCGGTCCCCACCTGCCTTCCTTGCGCTCGCGAAAGATCCGTTCCCGGTCGGTGAACGTTTCAGCCCTTTCCTGATGCCCTTTCTGCCTCGGCGCCTCTGCATTCCACCGTCTCCCCGGCCCCTGAAGGTGCGTGCGAGGCCTGCAGAGAAGGGCCTTCCATTGCCACTAGATCAGCCTCAAGGAGTGTGTCCCATGTCAGATCGCCAATGCCTGTCCGGTCGCCGTGGACCCAAGGCCGTCGGTCCCTATTCGCCGGCCGTCGCCGCCGGTGGTGTGCTCTACTGCTCGGGACAGATCCCTTTGGATCCGGAGACGGGGAAGCTCGTGGAGGGCGAGATCGAGGATCAGGCCCGCCGGGCCTTGCAGAACCTGGTGAACCTGCTGGAGGATTGTGGATCAGGGGCCGAAAGAGTGCTCAAGACCACGGTCTTCCTGCAGGACATGGCCGATTTCGCCCGTGTCAATGCAGTGTACGCCGAGTTCTTCCCCGCCGATCCTCCG
>CAYRFY010000664.1:0-4610 GCA_964423635.1 uncultured Armatimonadia bacterium
CGCTCCCGGAGGGAGCAGCTCGAAGAATCTCCTGGCATTCAACGGGATTCTTCGCTATCTCGCTGCGCGAGATTGACGCTCAGAATGACATGAGCCGGGCCAGCCGGGCTTTCCGGCCGGACCTCTAGACGCCTACATGGGCGCGCTTCTTGACGTTTGAAGCAAGTTCTGGGGCTGCAAGCAGGCCGTTGGCCACCGTCCCGCCCGGCGGGATCGGGTCCCGCCCGCCCTACGGGATCGCAGCCTGAACGTGGCACCGACCCGAGGCGAATCTCCGTGCCGTGCCGGTCGGTTTGGGGCGAAGTCCTGCTATCGGAACGAGGAGCGCGATGACTGGCCAGGAGGGCAAGCTGGAAATAGACGGGGTCACGAAGCTCTTCCGGGCTCCGGACGGCAGTGAGTTCTCGGTGCTTCGCGACGTCTCGTGCACCATTCACCCCGGCGAGACGGTGGCCGTCGTAGGACCGTCGGGATCGGGGAAGAGCACGTTGCTCAATATCGTCGGGACCCTGGATCGGCCCACCTCGGGGACCGTGAGCTTCTCGGGGACCGAGGTGACGAAGCTGTCGGGCATGGGCCTGGCGCGGTTTCGCTCCACACAGGTGGGGTTCGTGTTCCAGGACCACCACCTGCTGCCCCAATTGACGGCCCTCGAGAACGTGCTCTTGCCCACTCTGGCCGAGGGCGCCTCGGGCGGCGCCGAGGACCGGGCGGCATCGCTTCTGGACAGCGTCGGCCTGACGGAGCGGAAGCTGGCGTTCCCCTCGCAGATGTCGGGCGGCGAGCGCCAGAGGGTGGCGCTGGCGCGGGCGCTCATCAATGGCGCCCGCCTGCTGCTGTGCGACGAGCCGACGGGGAATTTGGACCGCCAGACGGGCGCGACGGTGGTCTCTCTCCTCATGGGCATGGCGGCCGAGGAGGGCGTCACGGTGCTGATGGTGACGCACAACGCCGCCGAGGCCGGGCGCTTCGACCGCTGCCTGCAGTTGCTGGACAGCGAGCTGGCGCCCATCGACATCCCCGCGATAGGTGGCCCCCGTGACCCTGGGTAAACTGGTCTCCCGCAGCCTGCTTCTGTACTGGCGCACAGGGTTGGTGGTGATCTTCGGGGTAGCGGTGGCCAGTGCGGTTATCACCGGATCGCTGGTGATCGGGGATTCTGTGACCGGTAGCCTGCGTGATACGGCTCTGGCGAGACTGGGCCTGGTGACGCACGCCGTCGTGGCTCCGGAGACGTTCCGCGAATCCCTGGCCGACGATCTTCGGCGCCATCCCGCGGTGGAGAGAAGTCTCCGCGGGGCCTGTGCCCTGTTGGTCACTCCCGGCGGTGTCCGCCATGCGGGCACCGATGCCGCTGTGCCCAACGTGAATCTCATCGGTGTGGACCCGGCGTTCTGGCACATGTACCCCGACGCACAGGCGCCGCCCCTGGCCGGACGCGATTGTGCGGTGAACGAGGCGCTGGCCCGCGATCTGGGCATTTCCGTCGGCGACGAGCTGCTGCTCACCGGTCACAGGCAAAGCGCGGTCTCGGCCACCAACCTCTTCGCCCGTCGTGAGCTGGGCCGGGTCGCTCCCTCCATGCGGGTTCGCGTGGCTGCGGTGCTTTTCGACCGGGGTCCGGGCGACTTCTCCACCAGCGCCCAGAGCGGCACGTCCCGCAACCTGTTTCTGGAGAGGACCTGGCTGGCGAGACGTCTCGATATGGATGGCCTGGCCAACACGCTGCTGGTTGCGGCGGCGGATGGGGCGCCCGCCGATCTGCAGGATCGCCTGCAGGAGGCGCTTGGCAGCACGTGCTCGCTTGCCGACATGGGCCTGGGGCTGCAGGCCAACACAGAACAGGGCTATGTGGCCATTACCCATCGCGGCCTGCTGCTCTCCGCCGAGGACTTAAGTGCCGCGCAGGAGGCGGCGGCGGAGTGTTCGGCACGGGCGGCCCTCACCTCGACCTATCTGGCGGACAAACTCACCAATGACAGCCGTGGGGGCGCGAGTCTGTCGTACGCCGTGGTGTGTGGCCTGCAGGAGCTGCGCCCCTTCAGCTTCGCCGCCGGCGGCGGGGACGATCCCGGCGCCAACGGGGTCTGGCTCAACACCTGGGCGGCGCAAGACCTCAAGGCCCAGGTGGGCGACAGCATTACCTGCAGCTACATGGCTCCCACCGAGGACGGCACGTATCCGCTGAGGCGCCTGGCGCTGCGTGTGAAGGGCATCGTGCAGATGGCCGGCCCCGCCGGGGACCCCGGGCTTGCTCCGGACTTCGAAGGTATCACGGACGCCGAGCGCATGCAGGACTGGGACCCCCCGTTCCCTCTGGACCTGGAGCGGATCACCGATCGTGATGAGGCGTACTGGGACAGCTATCGGGCGACGCCGAAGGCCTTCGTGAGTGTGGATACGGCTCGGGCCATGTGGCAGAGCGGCCCGGGAGGCGGGAGTCTGGACTGGGTGACCTCGGTCCGCATCTCGCCGGGCACGGGTGCCTCGGGGCTCGGTGCCCTGTCTCGGGCTCTGCTGCCGGCGCTGGGAGGTCGGGTGTCTCCGGCCCGGGCGGGTCTGGTGTTCCGGCCGGTGCGCGCGCAGGCTATTGCCGCCTCCCGGGGCACCTCGGACTTCTCCCAGCTCTTCCTGGGCCTGAGCATGTTCCTGGTCTTCTCCGGGGCGGGGCTGGCGGCGATGCTCATGCGCCTGTCGGTGGACCAGAGGTCTTCCGAGGCGGGGATCATGCAGGCCGTGGGCTGCACGCGTTCCACCGTGGCCCGGGTGCTGCTGGCCGAGGGCGGTGTCCTTGCGGTTGCCGGCACGCTGCTGGGTGTTCCGTTGGGCCTGGCCTACGCCGCGGGGCTGGTGCGGGCTCTGGGCGGAGACTGGAGCGGAGCGCTGGGGGCCAATACGGCGCTGTGGCTGCATGTGACCGTCGGCAGCCTGTGCACCGGGGCTCTGGCGGGCCTCGCCGTAGGGTTGCTCTCCATCGCCTGGGCCACTCGACGGCTGGCCCACATGCGGCCTTTGGAGTTGCTGGCGGGGATGCAGGCCATCGAGGCCTCGGTGCGTCGGCCGCGGGTGGGCCTCCCGCTGGTGGCCCTCTGCGTCCTGGTGCCGGTGGGCGTCGTGCTTGGGCTACTCTCGGGCGTGCTGGAGACCGTCGCGCCGGAGGTGGCGTTCTTTGGCATCGGCGTCTGTGCCCTGCTGGCGGCACTGGCGGCCTCGTGGCTGGTGCTGGCCAGGGCGCTGCAGGTGCCGTCGGCGACGAGGTCGCTGTTCCGCCTGGCGGTGCGGAACGCCGCGGCCAACAGCCGCCGGAGCCTGCTGGTCGTGGGGCTGCTGGGCAGCGCGACCTTCGTCATCGTCGCGGTCGCCGCCAACACCCGGGACCTGTCGGCCATCGATTACAGGCTCATGAAGTCGGGTACCGGTGGGTTCGCCCTCCAGGCGACCTCCTCGATCCCTCTGCCTTACGACCCGGCGACACCTAACGGCCGCGCCAATCTCGGCTTCTCAGCCGAGGATGAGGCCCACTTCTCCGGGGTACAGGTGATCGGCTTCCGGGGCAGTCCGGGTGAGGACATCAGTTGCCTGAACATCGCCCGTCCCAGTCATCCCCGACTGCTCGGGGTGCCTGATGTCATGATCGCTCGCGGGGGCTTCTCACCCATCACCGCGGGAGAGGGCGGGTCGGCCAATCCGTGGGAGCTTCTCCGGGCCGAAAGCACCGACGGCACGCTCCCCGCATTCGGAGATGCGGCCAGTGTGCGCTGGACGTTGCACTCGGGACTGGGACAGGTGTTCAAGATGCCCGGGCCCGATGGGCATGAGGTGTCCCTGAGGTTTGTCGGCCTCCTGCCGGGCAGCATCTTCGCCCGCGAGGTGCTCATCTCGCAGGAGAACCTGGCCAGGTTGTACCCACAGATCACGGCTCCCAGCTACTTTCTGATCTCGACACCCGCAGGAAAGGAGACGGCGGTGGCCGAGGCCCTCCGCCGGACTCTCGGGGACGTCGGGCTTCGGGTTCGCACAACCGCGGAAGTGCTCAACGAGTTTCTGCAGGTCCAGAACACGTACCTGGTGATGTTCCTGGCTCTGGGCGGGCTGGGCCTGCTGCTGGGCTCCGTGGGTGTGGTGACGGTGCAGGTGCGGGCCGCCATGGAGCGCCGGCCGGAACTGGCCCTGATGACGGCGGCGGGCTTCACGCGGGATCGGCTGGTACGCGCCCTGGTCCTGGAGAACGTCAGCCTGCTGGTGGCCGGACTGGTATTCGGCACAGGCTCGGCCCTGGTGGCGGTGGCGCCCCAGCTCTCCTCGGTGCAGGCACACGTGAACTGGTTGGCCCTGACTACGGTGCTGTCGGCCATTCTGGCCGTGGGGGTAGGCACCTGCGCTCTGGCCGTGAGCGCCGCGGTTCGGGGCGATCTCATTCAGGCGTTGAGGTCGGAGTAGACGGCCAAGCCCTCCTCTTTGCCCTGCGTCTCCCATCAGTCCCCACGCTATCCTCGCGCATCTTGCTGAAGACTTCCCATGAGCGTACCATATCGGTTATGGAACTCAGCTAACATGGATAGCCATTGCCCATGTCCCGCAAGTAACGCCAACTAGAGGTGTCTTCCATG
>CAYRFY010000665.1:0-4602 GCA_964423635.1 uncultured Armatimonadia bacterium
CAGGTCCTCCAGCAGAGCCAGGCCTGCATCCCGCGCGGACTCGATGTCCTCCAGGAACTGCTCCATCGAGTGTCCGGGCTCTACCGTCGCCACCGGAGCGTGCGCCCGCAACGTCTCCGCCACATCGTCGGAGAAGGTCAGGGCGCCCTCGCGGTGTACGGGCATGCCGCTTCCCGCCGGAATCAGCCGACCGATGATCACGTTCTCCTTGAGCCCCAGCAGCGGGTCACGCCGGTACTCGCACGCCGCCTCCGTCAGCACCCGCGTGGTGCGCTGGAACGAGGCCGCCGACAGGAAGCTCTCCGTAGCCAGGGAGGCCTGAGTGATTCCCAGCAGGATCGGGTCCGCCGTGGCCTCCGTCCCGCCCAGGTCCCGCACCCGCCGGTTCTCGTCCTCGAAGTCGAACCGATCCACGATCTCTCCCGGCAAGAACCGGGTGTCGCCGTGGTCGCGAATCTTCCGCTTCCTCAGCATCTGGCGGATGATGATCTCGATGTGCTTGTCGTTGATGCTCACGCCCTGCGCCTTGTACACCGCCTGGATCTCCCGCAGTAGGTAGTCCTGCACCCCCTGCATGCCCTTCATCTCCAGGATGCTCTGCGGGTCCACCGGACCCGCCGTCAGCCGGTCACCGGCATGCACCTCCGTGCCCTCCTGAACGAACAGCTCGCCCCGGTAAGGCACAAGGTGAGAGGTGCTGATCTTCACCGTCTCCACTCCGGCCTTGCGCAGCCGCGCGCGCACCTTCTTCAGCAGCTTCTGCCCCGTCTTGGCCAGCAGCGTCTTGCCGTCCGGGCTCACCACGTCCTCCGCCACACGCTCGCCCTGAATCGTCTTGAGGTCATCCAGCGAGTGCTCGGAGTGGATGATCACCGTGCGCAGACCCTTGGTCTCGATCTCCGCCACCACACCATCCACCTTCGCGGTGATCGCCTGGCCCTTGGGAGTGCGGGCCTCGAACAGCTCTACCACGCGCAGCAGCCCGTGAACCGAGGTCTCCAGCACCTTGAGCATCTCGCGAATCGCCGTGCGCCGTGCCCGGCCACCGCCACCGACCATGTCCAGGGATACCAGGCCCTGGTCGATGTCGTCGCTCAGGCTGCGCAGAGCCTGCTGCTTGCGCTTCTTCACGTCCGCAACGCCGGTGATGTACTCACCCGCCACACCACCGGTGTGGAACGTCCTCATCGTGAGCTGCGTCCCCGGCTCACCGATGGACTGGGCCGCGATGATCCCGATGGCCGTTCCCGTCTCCACCGGCCGCCGCCGCGCCAGATCGCGCCCGTAGCAGGCGGCGCAGATCCCCCGCCGCAGCTCGCAAGTCAGCGGCGAGCGGATGGTCATCTCCACCACCCCGGCGTCCGCGATCAGCTTGGCCAGACGCTCGTTGATCACCTTGCCCGCCGCCACCAGCACCTCTCCCGTCTCCGGATGCACCACGTCCACCGCCGTCGTCCGCCCCACGATGCGCTCCTCCAGCCCCTCCAGCAGGTCGCTGTTCTTCATGGTCCGCAGCGTCGCGCCGCAGTAGTGACACTCACCGGTGCGGTGGTGGTCCTCCTGACCGCAACTGGGGCAGTGCAGCTCGTGCTCGTAGAACGGGTACACCACGATGCCCTCTGTCGTCCCGCAGTCGTCGGCACGGATCATCACATCCTGTGCCACGTCCACCAGTCGCCTGGTCAGGTACCCGGCGTCCGCCGTGCGCAGCGCCGTGTCCGCCAGACCCTTGCGGGCTCCGTGGGTGGACACGAAATACTCCAGCACGTTGAGCCCGTCGTTGAAGTTGCTCTTCACCGGCATGTCCTCGATCAGACGACCGAACGGGTCGCTCATCAGACCGCGCATGCCCGAGATCTGCGAGATATGGCTGCGGTTGGCGCGCGCCCCGGAGTTGGTCATCATCCAGATCGAGTTGAAGGAGTCGATATTGGCCAGAATCTGGTCCGCGATGTCCTCACGGGCCTTCAGCCACAGCTCCAGCACCAACTGCTCGCGCTCGTCGGCCAGGATGTGGCCCTTCGCCGCCGCATCGTTGATCCGGCGCACCTCCCGCTCCGTCCGGCCGATGATCTGCTCCCGATCCGTGGGCACATTGGTGTCCCTCATGCAGATGCTCAGCCCCGACCGAGTCACATACCGGAACCCCGCGGCCTTGATGGTGTCCAAGAGCTCCGCCGTCCGCGCCTGGCCGTAGATCGAATAGCAGCGGTCCACCAGCTTGCCCAGCTCTTCCTTGGCAATGTCGTGGTTCATGAACCGCATGTCCAGCGGCAGGTACGAGTTGAAGATCACACGCCCCACCGTGGTGGAGAGCAGGTCGCGCCGCACGCAGGCCCGGATCCGCGTACCCACCGCGCAGGTGCCCTCCCGGCAGGCCTGGATCGCGTAGTATTCCAGCGCCTCCAAAATCCTCTGGTTCTTGCTCTCCACGTCCGACCGCAAGGTCCAGGTCACCGGCTCGTCCCGCTCTTGGGCAACCAGCGCATCGGTGACCACGAAGTCGAAGAACCGCTCGTGCACCGGGTGCTCGTCCATGGTGTTGATCGCCACGGAGCGGCGCAGCTCGATGAGCAACTGCTCGTCCGGGGTGATCTCCTGACCCTTCTCGTCCTCCAGGACCACGTTCACCTGCGGCACCCGCACCTTGATCGAGGCGTGCAGGTCCACCTTGCGGTACTCGTACGCGCTGACCACGGCCTCTTCGCTCTCGAACAACTTGCCGGCGCCCTGCGCGTTGGGATTCTCCTGGGTCATATAGTAGCAGCCCAGAACGATGTCGTACTTGGGGGCGGTGATGGGCGCGCCGTCCGCGGGCTTGAACAGGTTCCTCGAGGCCAGCATCAGCAGCCGCGCCTCGGCCTGGGCATGCGCGGACAAAGGCACGTGCACCGCCATCTGATCGCCGTCGAAGTCCGCGTTGAAGGCCTCGCAGCACAGGGGGTGGAGCTGGATCGCCTTGCCGTCGATCAGGACCGGCTCGAAAGCCTGAATCCCCAGGCGGTGCAGAGTCGGTGCGCGGTTGAGCAGTACCGGATGGCCCTCGATGACCTCCTCCAGCGCGTCCCACACCTCGCTGCGGAGCCGGTCCACCATCCTCTTGGCCGTCTTGATATTGGTCGTGTGCCCCTGCTCCACCAGCCGGCGCATCACGAAGGGCTTGAACAGCTCCAGCGCCATCTCCCGGGGCAGCCCGCACTGGTGCAGCTTCAGCTCCGGACCCACCACGATCACGCTGCGCCCCGAATAGTCCACTCGCTTGCCTAAGAGATTCTTGCGGAACCGGCCTTCCTTGCCCTTCAGCATGTCCGACAGCGACTTGAGCGGCCGCCGATTGGAGCCCGTCACCGGCCGACTGCGCCGGCTATTGTCGATCAGGGCATCCACCGCCTCCTGCAGCAGGCGACGCTCGTGGTTGATGATCGACTCCGGCGCGTTGATCTCGATGATGCGCCGCAGGCGGTTGTTGCGGTTGATCACCCGCCGGTACAGATCATTGAGGTCGGAGGTGGCGAACCGGCCCCCATCGAGCTGCACCATCGGCCGCAATTCCGGGGGCAGCACCGGGATGACCTCCAGGATCATCCACTCCGGCCGGTTCCGGGACTTGCGGAACGCCTCCACGATCTTCAGGCGCTTGACCGCACGAGCCCGCCGCGCCCCCGTGCGCTCGTCAATCTCCTTGCGCAGCTCGTGCTGCAGCTCATCCAGGTCGATGGCCGCCAGCAGCTCGTACACCGCCTCGGCCCCCAGACCGGCGCTGAAAAGGTCCGTGAAGATCCCGTCCAGGTGCTTCTCACAGATCTCCACCGCGTCTCGCAGACGCCGGTATTCCATCTCCGTGATCAGCTCGCGTGGCGTGAGCTCGAGGAGCTTGTCCATCGCCAGATCCAGGTCGGCGATCCGGTCCTTGGCCGCATCCCGCTCCAGATCCACGCGCCGCGACAGGTCCTCCTCGCTCATGGCCTCCGGCATGTTGCTCGTCTGGTAGGAAGTCTCGGGAAGCGCGAAGCCCAGCTCCGCCTCATCCTGGAAGTCCTCCTCTTCCTCCTCCTCTTCCTCCTCGTCCTCCTGCTCCTCCCCGTCTTCTCCCTCCCCCTCTTCTTCCTCCTCGTCCTCCTGCTCCTCCGCGTCCTCCACGGACACATCGAAGCTCTCCTCGTCCTCGTCCTCCGCCACCACCTGAGCCTCCTCCTCGGCGAGCGCCGCCTGTGACGCCGCGCGACGCAGGCCCTCCTCGTACCGCTGGCGGAGGTTGTCGATGGCGATGTCGCAGTTGCTGGCGATCTCCAGCTTCTCTGCCTCAATGGCCGCCAGAATGTCCCCGCGCCGGCGCAACAGCTTGTCGGTGTTGACCTCCGTCACGATGTACGAGGCGAAGTAGATGACCTCCTCCAACAGCCGCCGTGACATGTCCAGCAACAGGCTGATGGGGCTCGGAATACCCTTGAGGTACCAACTGTGACACACCGGAGCGGCCAGCTCGATATGGCCCATCCGCTCGCGACGCACCTTGGCGCGCGTCACCTCCACCCCGCAGCGGTCGCAGATGATGCCCTTGAACTTGACCTTCTTGTACTTGCCGCAGTGGCACTCCCAGTC
>CAYRFY010000666.1:0-4568 GCA_964423635.1 uncultured Armatimonadia bacterium
TCCCTGCCCGTGCCCATCATCTGCACCATCATCGGTGAGGGCGGCAGCGGCGGTGCCATCGGCATCGGCGTCGGCGACGAGCTGCTAATGCAGGAGAATGCCTATTACTCGGTGATTGCCCCCGAATCGTGTGCCGCTATCCTGTGGCGCAGCCCGGACCGCAAGGTGGAAGCCGCCCAGGCCCTGAAGCTGACGGCGCAGGAAGCCCTGGATCTGGGTGTAGCGACCCAGGTCGTCCCCGAGCCTCCGGGTGGGGCTCATCTGGACCCCGCGGGAGCAGCCGCCCTGCTCAAGACGGCCATCAAGGGCGCGCTTTCCTCCCTCACCGACGTCGCCCCCGAGGAGCTCATGGCCCGTCGCTACCAGCGCTTCCGCAATATCGGCAGCCCGAAGGGGTAGATGGCAGACACCGCCGGCGCGCCCCGCGCTCACTGCTCCTGGCCCATCAGCCCCACGCCCGGCGGCGGTCGTCTGGGCCGGGCCCACGCGGCAGCCAGCGACCGGTAACGGCTGCGGCATCATGTTCCACGTCCCCCCACGCAGTGTCTCCGCTCCCCACATGAGCCTGATCTGGCTGGCTCTTCAGGATCGCGTCTGGTCGGGGGCAGTGCAAGAAGGAATGCACTCTTGCCGCGGAGAAGACGCATAGGTCCACGCTACCTACGGGCATTCGGGGAGCGCGCAACCTGATGCGTCTAGATGAGTACCTCGCTGCAGACGATGAGAAGCGGGAGCAGGTGGAGGGGCTACTACTCGGGCTCTCGCAGCACGGCAGCCCGGTGGGCAAGAACCCGCCGGGGGCGCTGACGCGGATGGTTGCGATGCTCGAGCTCGAGCACCGGCTGTCGGACAGCATGTGGGAGGACCTGTGCACGAGGCTGCAGGCCGCGGGACCGGACCCCGTTGCGCTCTGTGATGCCGTCACCGAGTGGGGGCGTGCGCCCGGACACGCGCTTTGCATCGAAGCCACCGGTCTTGCGGCCGATGCTCAGTACGCGCACCTCGTCATGACAAGCGAGCTGGCGAAGTGGCTGCGCAAGGAGCTGGGCGAGTTCGTTGAGGCAGAGGCGGTCGACTGGCTCCGCAGTCTGACAAAGCTCGATCTGGAGGCCCAGCGCCGGCGTCTGGCGGGCGTCCGGCTCAGGGAGTATACTATGTGGGCGACGTTCCGCCCGCCGGACGGCAGTGGCGATCCGGTTGGTCACCTGCCTTCTGAAGCGCGGCGTATCTGCCGGTGCCTGGGGCTCTGCAGGCGGTATCTGGGCAAGGACCTCATCGTTGTATGTTACCGTCTTCCCATCTGTACCCGGCCCCACATCCCTACGGTCGCGACGGTCGCGTGCGGCGATGTGTGGAGTGAGTACTGGCAGCCGTCGCCTCCGGGGTGTCCGCATGGGCTCACGCAGCCTCACGCCGAGTACAGGCATGCTCGCTCGTGTCCGGAGGTCGTGCACGAACCTGTGACCGGCGACTGCCTGAGCCGTGAGCTGCGAGAGCTGCCAAGTCCCACTCGCCAAACGAGGCCGCAGAGGTAGCCATGCAACGCACACAGATGCCGACGAAGCTGCTCCCCGACGGAGAACTCAACCCGGACTGGATCGCCGGGCTGGGCGAGACGGCGCTGCGCGAGTGGATCGAGGCGGTCCTGCAGCGCCGCGACCCGGACTTCCCGGCGTGGACTGTGCCCGAGCCCCACGACTTCCTAATCGACGCTTCCCGCGAGACCGCGGGGATCACGCGGCGGCTCTTCAGCGACACGGTCGCGGATCTGGTATGCGACATGGCCGACGACCCGGCGAGTGTGTGGCGGCAGAACCTCGAGGCCGGCGACAGCCTGCTACTCCTGGCGGGCGAGACCTGTGGTGAGGAGATCGCGCCCCCGGTGCGACGCATGGCTCACTCGGGCGACTTCGTCGGCCTGGAGCGCACCCCCAACCGTGACCTACACGCCCGCCTGCTGCAACTCATGATGGCGATGAGGGTGCACGAGAACATGGCCTTCTGGCAAGCGCAGGCCAGGCGAGACCCGGGCGCGTTCCTCCCCGTGGCGATGCGAGGCGCCGAGCGTTCGGAACTCAACCCGTTCCGTGTGCTGGCGGCCATCGCTGCTCCCGGAGACGCCGCACTGATGGCCGGCATCCTGCGCGTCACGGACATCTTGACGGCTATCCACGGGTCCCCGTGGGTAGACAGGCAGAGGGCGGAGGCGGCGCCCTCAATCGCGCCGGCGGTGCTTCGCTGGCTCGACTGGCCCCATGGGTCCGCCGGGACGGACAAGCAGGCCCTTTGGGGCCTAAGCCCCCTCCGGCCGCAGGAAGCCGCAAGCCGCGTAGCCGCGTAGCCCGAGGCGCGACCGCACCCGACACCACCCAGGCCGGAGACCGCAACATGCCTGACAGCACCGAGCCCCGCGCGTCGGCCCTCAGAGCCGAGTTGATGCCGTACCCGGCGCCGCCCCGACCGGAGCGCAAACGGCTCATCACCACCTTCTATTCCTTCAAGGGCGGCGTCGGCCGCTCCATGGCGCTCCAGGGCGTCGCCTGCGCTCTGGCCCAGAGACGCCAGAGCGTGCTCATGGTGGATGGAGACCTCGAGGCCCCCGGCCTCACCTTCGCCCATCTGGTGGGCAAGGCCAGGGAGCGCTACGGCTTTGCGGACCTGCTGGGCGACCTGGCCGCAATGGTCCTGCGCCATCCCGCCGACCTCGAGACCATCGACCAGTCGCTGGCGGGCCTGAAGCAGCGCGTCCAGGACGCCCTGTTTGAACTCTCGTCCGAGCACGAGCAGGCCTCCCTGGCGCTGGAGCCTGTGCCGGCGGGTGACGGTTCCGATGACGGGCCGGCGCCGGAAGCCCTCGAAGCCCGGCTCCAGGCCATCGCCGAGATCGAGGGGTTCGAGCTGCCGCCGCCCGGCGCTGTCGAGCTTCTCGGTGCCGGCAGCGTCGTCGGCGAGTACCTCGCTACTCTATCGCGCACGGACTTCGACGCCCTGTACGATCGCGGCCGCCCGGCACCGACGGAGGCCATGCTTGAGGCGTCCGGCCTCAACCGCCGGTGGGAGCGCGACCCGATGGTCGCCGATGTGTTCGCGGCCCTGGTGCGGCAACTGCTGCTGGCGGTCGTCACCCACGCCGGGCGTCCCTTCGACCACGTGTTCATCGACTCACGCACCGGCCTTGCGGACACCGCCGGGTTCTGCACGCGGTGGCTTGCCGACCGCATCGTGATGCTCTCGGGCCTCAACGAGCAGAACATCGAGGGCACCGCGCACGTGATGCAGCAGCTCGACCTGCGGGACGGGAATGAGCGCCTGCTGACCGTGGTGGCCAGTCCGGTGCCCAACTCCGACCTGGAGCTGGTGGAGCAGCGGCTGTCGCGCCTGCGTCAGAGGCTGGGGCTGCGCGCGGACCCGCCGAAGCTGCATTACGAGCCGATCCTCTCGCTGCTGGATCAGCCCCTGCGTGAGAAGTGGCACCGGCACTCGCAGCTTCAGAAAGACCACCTGGACCTGGCGCGGCTGGTGGATGACCCCTCAGGCAGGGAGCCGGATGCCACGACACAGTGGATGCTGGCGACCGTGCAAAGAGAGCCGAATGCCGAGGACCTGCGCTCCGTGGCGGCAGAGTTGGCGCGACTGGCGGTGCTCGAACCCGAGAGTGCGCGCGGGCCGGCTCGGGTGCTGCTCCAGGTGGCCCAGACAGACCCTGTGTCGCTCTCTACCCGGGTCCCTCTGCTCAGGGTCATCGCGGCGCTACGGCCCGACGAGTCGGAGGCCCGAGGCGTACTGGCCGCTGCCCTCTCCGACCTCGCTCTGGACAGGTTCAGTCAGGGGCTGTCTGAGCAGGGAGAAGCGCTGCTGCGTGAGGCCCTCACGGAGTTCACGGCGGCAGACGTGCTTCCCGGCAGCAGGGGTTCTCTTCTGTACAACTGGGGCGTTGCGCTGGACCACTTGGCGGAGGCCGTCGCGGGGTCTGATCCTGTCCGCGCACAGGAGTTGTGGGAGGAAGCGTGCCAGCGGTGTGCCGAGGCCGTCGAATTCAAGCCGGACCTGCACGAGGCGCTCAGTAACTGGTCGGCAGCCCTCATGGGCCTCTGGCGCTTGACCGATGACGCCTCACTCCTGGCGCAGGCCCGGGAGAAGGCGGCAGAGGCGGTGCGCATTCAGCCCGGCGCCGGGCTGTACAACGTCGCGTGCATGGACGCCCTGAGCGGCGACGCGGAGGCGGCCCTGGCGGAGCTGGCCGAGGCGCTGGAGAAGGGCACCATTGCATGGGCGCATGTGGCGGGCGATGCCGACTGGGACGAGTATCGCACGCATCCTCGCTATCTGGAGTTGGAGCGTAGGTACGGAGGCGGGACTGCGGACGAGGGCGAGTAAGCGGCGACAACGCCTTGCCTCGGACCGAGTGCGGAGCCCACGGCGCACGCGCCACGACCCACGGAAGGCCCGAGGCGCTCCCTGCGCGGGTGCCACGGCCTGACGGCGCTCGCCCCGAGCGCCGCGGCGGGCTGGAAACTCAGATTATGCAGGTTCCGGGCAGGCGCCGATTCACGTCACCTCACCCCCCC
>CAYRFY010000667.1:0-4566 GCA_964423635.1 uncultured Armatimonadia bacterium
CTCGGCGGGTCCGACACGGTTGACGAAATCGCGCAACGGCGCCTTGGCCTGCAGGAGCAGCATGGCGGCCACCGTGGCCGAGGCCGCAACCCACATCAGGTCCCTGGCCACGAGAGCCCCCACCATGTACGCCGTCAGCACGGCGATCTCGGTAGTGACGCCGTGGTTGCCGTCCTTGAGCTTGTGAGAGTAGGAGACAACCAGCAGGGCACTGAGACCCGCGAAGCCTACGGCCGTGGGGAGCGCGCTCTGGGGAGACAGCAGGCTGAGCGAATAGCCCAGCAGGCCGATCAGAGGGAAGGTGCGCACCCCCGCCAGGGTGTAGCGCGATGTGGCGGAGGCATGCTCCTCGCGCTCCATCCCCAGCAGAATCGTGAGGCCGATGGTTGTCAGCACCTGTACCAGGTGCTGCCAGGGGTCGATGGGATCGGGCATCGTCGCCTCCCGCAGGTGTGCAAGTGTCGGTGCTTGTAGAGTTCGTCGGAAGCCGCCGCGATCCTCCGGTCTAGGTGCGGTCTGTGGCCGTTCCGGGCCGATGGCTCCGGCGTCCATCGGGAATCTGTCACCGGAAATGGGTGTCCCCGTTACGCCCGTGTGGCTTGAAACATGATATCAAGTGCCGTTAAGGGCAACTAACGCTCAATGGTTCCGCAATACGCGACGGCGTCTCCTGCGGCCGGTGACCCACCGCTGCAGTCGGCGCCGATGATGGGAAGGGGCATCTGCATGAGGCGGCGACGAGTGTGGGGCGCAAACCGGGGCGGGGTAATCGTCGAGGTTGCGGTGCTAGCGCCGCTGATGGTGCTTCTACTGTTCGGCATGGTGGAGCTGGGCCTGCAGCTCCGTACCGCCACACAACTGAACTCGATGGCCCGGGAGGCCGCCAGGGCCGCTTCGGCCGGTGACTCCTATGAGGCCTGCTGGTCACGGATCCAGGAGGCGGGCGCCGAGGTCGATCTCGATGAGCTGTCGATGTCCATCGATTACGCAGAGCACATTCACGGCGCTCAATGGAGTTCGTGTTGGGCGGCATTGCCCAGTAGCGGCAGCAATAACGACGCTCCGCTTCGTTCGCTGATCCGGGTCCGGCTCACGTACAACCACCGGCTGTTCTTGCCCTCCTTGTTCTCGTACATGGCCGACGATCAGTCGGCGGGAACCAAGCAGATGAACATCACCACGACGATGGTCCGCGGCTAGCATGTCCGGCCCCGGACAGGGGTCATGCCGATCTCCGGGGTCCTTGCCCCCGGGCGACCTTCTGCTGCCTTCCACCGGCACGGCCGGCCCTCAGGACGGCTCAAACCATAGATGCCCGCGCCGGCAGTACCCGTTCATGGCGGGCACAGGAAGATGGGGCGACGCGCCGGACCTGCCCCCAGACCGTATTCATTGCAGTGCGGCCAAGCGCCGCATGGAGGTGGATGTTGATGAGCAGGAGACGAAACAGGAGACGTGGTGTAGCGTTCGCGGTGGTGCTCGTCGCCTTCCTCGCGGTGCTGGGTACGGCGGCTTTGACCGTGGACGTGGGTATGCTCATCTTGGCCAAGCAGCAATTGCAGGACGCCGCCGACGCGGCGGCACTGGCGGGTGTCAGCTCGCTACAGATCGAGCTGGATGCCCAACTGGCACGAGACACGGCCGTGGCGGCGGCGGCCAGGAACGAGGCCCTGGGCAAGGCGGTCACGCTCGACGGCGGAGTGGACGTGGAGGTGGGCGCCTGGGACCCCGTGAATGGAGAGATCATTCCCTTCGACGAGTCCTCGGGTGCTCCCAGCGTGCCGGACGGAGTGGTGGCCGTGCGCGCCAGGGCGCGCAGGACATCGGATGCCCCGGACGGACCGGTCCCCACCTATTTCGCCAAGGCCCTGGGCTTCGGCTCATGGAATGCCACCGCCGAAGCCACGGCCGGCCTCACGGTCTCCAAGCGAGAGCGCCCGCCGGTCGAAGCCGTCATCGTCCAGGACCAATCCGGGTCCTTCGCCGATGAGTTTCCCTATGCCAAGCAGGCCGATGCGGAGTTTGTGCGGTTCATGGGTGACTGCTACGCGGAGGGCGACAGGACCGGCCTAGTCGGTTTCGGCTATCACCCGAACTGCGCGATCAGCGGGTCGCCCAAGAAGTATGACACGTGGCTACACAACGACTACGCGCTGCGCTCCAATGAGGAAGGCGAGGACGGTTTGGACGCGACCATCGACGCCGTCGAGGGCATGCCGACAATTCCCTACAATGCCTACCCCGACAGGAACTGCTACACCAACCTGTACACCGGGATGCTCAAGGCCGCTATTGCCTATGCCCCGGAAGCGGATCGGGCGGACGCCTGGGACACCTTCATCAACAGCCTCGAGTACAACGGGGTGCTGAAGAGCATCGGCTGGTGGCGGCGCAATTGTTACAGCGCCCTGCAAACCAAGATCAACACCCTCATGAACCAGGCCTTTGAGAATGCCGACTCCGAGCAGGTGATGGTCATCGTCTCCGACGGTATGCCCTGGTACCATGAGAACGGCTTCCCGGACACGCGCTCGCAGGACCTGTGCCAGTACATCGCCGACCAGTTGGCGGACCAGGGCGTACGCATCCACACGGTGACGCTGGACCAGAGCGACAGACCCGGCGATGGCAGCATGGGTGCGGACTCACAGTTCAACGCGACGCTGGTCCGCAACGGAGGGTACGCCTTCTACACCTATGACGCTCAGAAGCTGGCCAACCTGATGGTCGGTGTGGGCCAGGTAGAAGTCGGAGAGGCGAAGCTGATCCACTAGGGCACGTCGCCGGGAACCCCGGTTGCCCCGGCTCGTGCCATCCTGAGCCCCTCCGCCTGCCCAAAGCGGGCGGAGGGGCGAGGGCGCCGAGCCTCCGCGGCGGCCCCGGGCTTTCCACCCGGGCGCGCCTCCCGGCCGGATCGACAGAGACCAGACCGGTACAGACAGTCCTCGGCGGCCCCCCGCAGGCGTGCGCAACGCCCCGGGGGGCCGTTGCGGTGAGCCAACCCGTTTCACGGGCCGGCTCGCCACGTCCCGGATAGCCCGCCACGGCGAGAGCCCCCCATTCGCCACCACGCGCCGCCGCAACAGCGGCCGGCGCCCATGTCGACAGGCGAAGGTCGCCGCGAGCGCCCACGAAGTTGGTTGAGTCTAGGGAAGCTCCGCCTCGGACCGACCAGCACGCAGCGGAGGTTCGCCTCGGGTCGGTGCCACGGCCGGGCGGCGATCCCGCCGGGCGGGACGTTGAGGAACGGCACGGCTGCGAACGGCTTGTATGCGGCTCCAGAACTTGCCTCAGACGTCAGTTATCGCGCCCATGCAGGCATGTATCTGGGCATCACCGTTCTTGCGGCGAGCACATCCCGGTCTACAAGACAAGATGGTCCTTCGGGCGAAGGACTGTGGCTCGCCCGCGGGGAATGTAGGACATACGGCGCCACATCCTCTGTGGGGCTTGTGCGTTCTGGGGCTGTGCCCGGCGTGGCATCCCCGGAGAGACGGGGCGCTTCACCTCGACACTGCAGACGGGAGGCTGAGATAATGGCCGAACCATCCAATGCGGGACTCACCGGGCCGGGGAAGGTCGTGGTGGTTCTGGTGGCTCTGGCCCTGGCCGGCGGGGGTTTCTACCTCATGCGCGACAGGCTGCTTCCGGAGGGCAAGCAGACCGGCGTGGTGGACATGAGCAAGATGCAGGAGCAGATGGGCAAGGTGGGCTCCCAAGAGGGCGGTGGCCCCGAAGCCATGGACCCGACGGGCATCACCACCGTCAGCGAGTACCAGTACGTGCCCGGTGAGAAGCTGCCGCCGGTCAAGGGCGCCAGTGACTACAAGTGGAACAAGGCCGACCCAACGGTGGTGTTCCCGATCAACGTCTGGATCGGCTGGCTGCCGATCGTGGCCGCCAACGGAGGCTTCGACCCCAACACGGAGAGCGTCTTCTACAAGAAACATGGTTTCAAGCTGCAATTGCAGCTCATCGATGACCCCGTGGCCGCCCGGGATGCCTATGCCACAGGACAAAGCCACATCCTCTGGGGCACACTGGACATGATCGCCCTGTTCGCCCCCGAGTTGATGAAGGACAGCCGAACCGCGCCCCGGGTGTTCCAGCAGATCGACTGGTCCAGCGGAGGCGACGGCATCGTCGTCCGCGAGAAGATCAAGAGCGTGGAGGACCTCAAGGGCAAGACGATTGTCTACGCCCAGAACAGCCCGTCTCAGTACTACTTCTCCACGATGCTGCTGTTCGCCGGCATCCAGCCGATTGAGGTGACCCACAAGTACACCAACTCGGCCTTCGAGGCCTCGGCGGCCTTCGTCGCCGACCGCGACATCGACGCCTGCGTCAGTTGGGCCCCCGACATCTACAACATCCCGGAGAAGGTTCCCGGGTCCAAGCTACTGTCCACCACGGCCGAGGCGGCCAAGGTGATCACCGACGTCTGGGCCGCCCGGGCGGACTTCGCCCGGGATCACCCGGAGATCATCAAGGGACTGGTGGCCGGCACGTTCGAGGCCATGGCCAAGCTCGCGAAAGACCCGGCCTTCCAGAAGAAGGCCTGTCAGT
>CAYRFY010000668.1:0-4556 GCA_964423635.1 uncultured Armatimonadia bacterium
ACGATCACGTCCTTCTCCCGGTCGTAATCGGCCCTCTGGGCGGTGACCGTCTTGTCCTCCTGGACACCCTTGAGATTGCCCGTGGCGATGGCCCGGCGTTCACCCTCGGTGTAGTAGTACACCACGCGGTCGCAGGTGATGGTGGTGATGCGCTTCTTGGGCTCCTTGCTCTCCTGGGCCTTGGTCGTCTTGGTGGTCACGATCTTGACGTCGCCCTCGATCACGGCCATCTCGGCGGTGAAGTCGGCGTTGATCCTCTTGCCGGTGATGGTGTTCTCCGGGTCGACGATTCTGAGATTGCCCGCGCAGGCGGCGGTGTCGTCGTTGTTGTTGTAGCTGGCCTCGTCGCAGTACAGCTTGACATCCTCGTCGCGAAACACCACATTGCCGGAGAGGTAGAATAGGTCCCTGGCCGCATCGTAGCGCCCCTGATCGGCATTATCGATGCGGATCTCATCATCGTCCTTCTTGGCCTTCTTCGGTTCCCCGAGCTTCTTAGGCTCGCCAACATTGGGGCCTGGCGATGCGGCCGGCTGCGCGGGAGCCATCGGCAACCAGATGAGCCCCGCCGCGAAGGCCAGCACCACAGCGCCCAACAAAACGCTCAGTCGAGACTTCATCGTCCGCGCAGCTCCTTGAGGATCTCCTTGCCCTCTTCTGGGTTCACGACCACCTGGATGCTTGCCATCACCCAGTCTTTGGTTTTCACGTTATAGATCAGACGCTCGCCGGTGGCTACATTGTTCCCTGAGAACACCCGCACCTGATTAGGGCAGGTGATGGTGTCCTTGACTAGGTCGTAGTCCAGCACATGGGTGCTCAGGACCATGGTCTTGGTCTTCATCTGCACCGGCCCCGGGCAGTGCAGGCGCTGCTGGTCATTGGTCCACTGGACACGATCCGTGGAGATGATGAACCCCTGGGGGCTGGTGACAGTGACGTCACCGGTCACAACGAAGTCCTTGCTCCCGGAATTGCCGGTGACCTGTTTGGCCGTGATGCGCAAAGCGGGCTTGCCTCCCGGACCGTAGATGATGCCCTCGCGCACGCCCTGGACGGTGACGATCCCCGCCCCGGTCTGCAGCTCCATGCGGTCGATGAGCACCTTCCAGGCCAAAGAGCCGTCGCTATTGCGGTGGTCGAGCTGAGGGGTCTCCAGGACGACGTCGCTCTCCGTTTGGGGGGGAGGAGGGGGCTCTTGTGCGGGCGGGGGCTGCCGCCACGCAGTGGTGGCCCAGTAGCCCAGGGCTACCGACAGAAGCACGGCTGCTGCACAGATGCCGGCGCGCTGCCAAGTCTTCATGCCTGTAGTCTACCCTGGAAAGTCGCGGTCTGGGGCCGCTGGACGGCAGAACCGGAAAGTGGCCCGGAAGGAGAATCCGGGCCACCCGGGATGTCGTCAGAGGCGGCTTTGCGCCGCGGGGCTATAGGTCCGGCCAAGAAGCCCACATTCGCATGGGAGTGTCATTCTGAGATGACACCCGGGCACCCCGCCGGGATTTCCGGCGCGACCCCTAGATGCTCGGGATGGCCGGAGGGCTCAGGCGCGAGTTGATCGTGGCCTCCACCGCCCTGCCCGCGACCACCGTCACCGTGGTGCTCCCGCTCATCGTCCGGTCCGCCGAGGCCATCTGCAGCGTGACGTTCCCCGGGGGGACGTTGTACAGGAAGAACATCACCGCCATCGTGCCGTCGGTCCGTTGCACCGCGCGGGTGCGGGCACTCTTGCCCCCGCCCGTCACGGTAGCGCCCACGAGGCTCGCCGAGTAGGGCGCCAGCGTGCCGACGATGTCACCCTTGCCGCTCTGCTGGCCCTCACGCAGGTAGATCGTGCCGATGGTGTTGGGGCCGGAATTGAGAGTCACCGGTACCTGCGTGGTGGTGAAGCCGGTGGCGTAAGCAAGCAGCGTCTGCTCGCCTACCGGAGCCTCATCGAGGGCGAACTGGCCCTGAGTATCAGTCTGCGGCGACCGATTGCCATCGACCTCGATTGTCACGCCCGCTACCGGGTAGAGCGTGCTGGCGTCGGCGACGATCCCCGTCACGGTGGCGCTGAGATCATCGGAATCTGACGAATCACACCCCGCCAGGATGGCCACCATGCCCATGAGTGCGAGGCACACCACGACGCTTGCCAGATGAGTTCTGTGTACGGACACGATCAGACCTCCAGCGTTGTCAGGCTGTGTAGTTGGTCAGCCCCCGCACAATGTATCCGGAGGCGATTTTACCAGAAAACCCGGGCCGGCTCAATAGCCCACGGCGAAAAGGGGCCAAGTCCTACGCCTGCTCGGCGTCGCTGATGTAGATGTCTATAGCACCCAGCGGCTGGCCCATCTCACAGTCGGCCCACAGCGGATGCGGCAGGACGCTGGGTGAGGCGTACCGGCGCGCCAGCAGGTAGAACGCCACACTCTGGGCCCGGGCGCGGAAGCGATCCAGAGCAATGGCCGCCTCGTACAGCGCGTCCCCGTCCACGGCGCCGCAGTCGACCACCGCCGCCTGCCCCGGCTCCAGGTCCTCCACCAGCGCCTCCAGCTCGTGAGAGGACATCATGAACCGCTCTGCGGCCGGGGGATGTAGGAGTTCGTCATAGTGAGCGGCGAGCCGCTCCAAGAGGGCGGTGTGGGCCGAACCGTCAAGGCCGACGATCACCTTGGGCTCCACGTACTGCGGCCCCATGTGCAGCTCGGCCGCCACGAAGCGACCGATCTGCTCGGGCGAAGCGGCCACCGCATTGCCCAGAACGAAGTCATCGAAGGACATGGTGCCGCGCAGCTCGGCAAGCACGTTCGGGTCACCGGAACAAAAGAAGTTGGCGCACTTGCCCGGTTTCCAGCGTCCCGCCAGGCAGCCGCGACTCGCGCTGTGAAACAGGCACCGTGGCGGGGCCAGACGTCGGCCGCGGAAGACGAAACTGGAGCCCGGCCGGGCCAGTGTTGTCAGCGCCGCCTGGGCGCCGGGAAACGGCGACAGCGCCCGCATCGCCTGCGAGCGGATGCCGGCGAAGCGCAGCATCTCCTGGAGTGTTTCCGCGTCCGCCGGCCAGGGGCCTTCCAGCAGAGCACAGAACTCGTCCCATTGCTCGATGACCTTGTTCAGGCCCTCAAGGTCCACGCGACACTCCCCGTCGGCCATGGCCGACAGCAGGTCACGGACGCCCCGGATCGTCTCCAGGTCTGCCCGCAGTTCCACGGCCCGCTGGGCCAGCCCCTCACGGAGGTTGCCCTCCAGTCCTTCCTCCAGTCGCAGGCCCTTGACCAGTCGCAGCACATCGTGGCTGCCCATCATGGTTCCCTGGTGGCAGCAGCTATTGCCGCAGCTTCCGCAGACCTCCTGCAGCACTGCGGCTACCTGTCGCGCGGCCTCAGTTGAGCGGCGGGCCAGTTCATTCATGGGCGTTGCACGTCCGCCGAGTCGCCGCCATGCGAGCGCGGCCCGGCTAACGGGTGTCTTCAAAGACCGCCAGAGGCTGGGAAGACAGGGCCGGCTCACCGGGAACGCCGAGCCCGGCGGCCGCGGGCAAAACCAGCCTGCCGTCCTTCAGCACTCCCGCCTCGTTCAGAGCATCGCAGGTGGCCACAGGCAGCCGCAGGAGCCCTGAGTTCACTCGGGCGGCGCAGGCATGGGCCGCCACCAGGCTCGAGACAAGCCCCGCCCCCTCGACGGCCGCGCGCATGCCTCGGAGGCCGGCGACATCCGCCAGCTTCAGAATGCCCGAAGGCCCCTCGGCGCCGTCGACGCGCAGGGTCAGGACATCGGCGCAGCCCACCTCGAGGGGACGCCAGAATCTGTGGAAACCAAGGGTCGAGTGGCCCGCCGAAGTGGCGCTGGCGATCTTGTCGCGCACCTGCGCCAGCTCGTTCCAGGCCCCGTCGGCCAGGAGGCCCTCTACCAGATAAGGCTCGGCACGATCCAGGTCGCAGCCGATCTCGACGGCCTCGTCGACGGTGGCGGCGGCCTCCGCGGGACGAGCGATGAAGAGCACCTCGGCGCCGATTGTCCGCCGCGCCCTGCGCAGCGGAATGCTGCGGTCCTCGCCAACGCGGGGCACCGTCAGGCCGACGGTGCGCACTCCCTCCGCCGCCAGCCGCCCGGCATTCTCCAGCGACCGCGGGTCCTGAGCCTCGCCGCAGTCGACGCACAGGTCCACGGCCGCACGACACCGCCCCCCCAGCAGAGCCCAGGCGGGTACATTCAAAGCCCGGGCCGCGAGATCGAGGAGAGCACCGTCGCAGGCGGCCACTGTGCCGCAGATAACCTCCGCGGTGTCCTCCCAGTCCCGGGTGCTGCTGCGCAGGCTCTGCCAGAGCGCCTCCCTGTTGAGCGGATCGGCCCCCAGCAAGAGCGGCGCCACGGCCTCCACGGCCTCCAGCACGTCTTCCGTCTCGCCGGGCCACAACTCCCCGATGCCGGCTAGGCCGCCTTCGGCCACGAGCATCAGCAGGGGAGAGGCCGGTGCGCCGAAGGCGGCCACCGTGGGCAGTACCTGAACGTGCGTGATGGTTCGTGAGGTCATGATGCCTTCGTGTCGGATGGTTGCGGCAAAGAACCGG
>CAYRFY010000669.1:0-4536 GCA_964423635.1 uncultured Armatimonadia bacterium
AGCAGGGGAGAAGCAGGGGAGAAGCAGGGGAGAAGCAGGGGAGAAGCAGGGGAGAGGCAGGGGAGAGGCAGGGAAGAGGCAGGGAACGGCAAGACGCCGTAGCTCCCGCGAGGCGGCGCAGTAGGTGTTGACGCCGTAGCCGTTGACTCGTGACCCGCGACTCGCAGACTCGTGACCCGCGACTCGCAGACTCGCAGACACCACTACCAGGAGAACTCCAGCATGTCCAGAGCCTTGAGCGCACTCGTCGTTACTATCATCTGCTCAGCCGCGATGGCTCAGAGCGTGACCTCGCCCCTTGAGCCCTTCACGCCGGACGAGCACACTCTCCTGCTGTACCACTTCGACGAGGGCGAAGGCGAGCTGGCCCGGGACGCCGGCCCGCACGGCTACCACGGCGCCGTGCAGGGGGCCGCATGGTCCGAAGGGCGGTTCGGCGGCGCCCTGCGCTTCGACGGCGTGGATGACTCGGTGTTCCGCAAGGACACACCGGCCATGCAGAAGCTCCCCGTGGTCACCGTGGAGTGCTGGTTCAGCCCCGACGATCCCTCGGGCCGGCAGTTCCTCATGGGACAGGACGTGGGCTTCCACTTCGATGTCAGCAGCGGGGCCGCAATGTCGCTATCCATCTACAACCAGGGCGGCGGGGTCCAGAACGCCGACGGCCTGCCTCACCAGCACCTGGGCACGGGGATCCCCCACGTCCGCCCCCGGCGTTGGCACCACCATGCCGCCACGTACGACGGGCAGCACATCAGCTTCTTCTCCGACGGCGTCCTGCGTGCACGCAGGGAGGCCGCCCGGGACTTCCTGCTCGGAGTGCCCGCGCGCGGCTTCTGGGTGGGCTCCTATGTGGACACCGACTTCTACTTCAGCGGCCGCATCGACGAGGTCCGCATCTCCGACTGCGTCCGCTACGACCCGGAGCGAACCATGAATGTGGGCGACAAGCTCTTCGAGGTGCCCGAGCCGCCGAAGCTCAGCAAGTCGCTTCGCGAGCCGCAAAAGACCGGGCTGGCACGGGTACAGTGCACGCTCAAGAAACTCTACGGCTCCGACGCCGCGGGTCAGGTATATCTGAAGGCCCCGGGACAGGAGGCGGCCATCGTCGGGAGCTATGAGCTCAAGGGCCTGGACGATGGCACGGATGCGGAGTTCAGCTTCGACGTCTCCGACGAGGTGACCGGCGAGGGCTGCTACATCCTGGGGCTGGAGCCACAGGATACGGGGGCCTACTTCACCGTCACGGACGCCCGCCTGCTCAGGGGCGATGAGAAGATCGCGAGCTGGAGCGGTGAGGCCCGCTCGCGCCGGACCTTCCAGCCGCCGGTGCTGGTCCCGCTGCAGGTGGGGGCGGCGACGGCCGCGGAGCCCGCGGAAGGCTACCTCCTGCGGCCGACGGCCATCGACCGTCTCTGGGGGAACCTGGGGCTCGATGCCGCCGACCCGGCCGGGGCGCCGATCCTCTGGGGCGAGGGGTACGCCGAGTTCTGGCTGGATGTGCCCGTCGGCGGCGCTTACGATGTGCTCCTGCGCTACGGCGGCGGCCTGAGACCCTGCGACATCGTCATCGACGGCAAGGACGTGCACCCGTACCATATGGCCGCGCGCGAGAAGGCCCTCGGCGGCGCCCCGCAGGACCACCTGTGGGAGCGGCAAAGCACCGTGCTCCTCGAGCCCGGCCTGCACTGGGTCCGGCTGCAGGACCACATCCCCGACACCAGTGGGCTGTGGCTGCGGCCCGCCGAGTCGCCCGTGCCCTACGCCCTGCCCCGGGAGCGCTTCGAGGTGCCGGACGAAACCCTCCTCAGCAGGGCCGAGGCCTGGACCGCGCGGACGCTGCTGGGCAAGGTCGATGATGCCCGGCTTCATCTCTACATGCCCGTACTCGGCATGTCCCTGTCGTACTCGGCGACCTTCGCCGGGGGAGGCGACGACCCGCTGCGCAGCACCGACCGCGTGCGGTTCTCCCATCCCTGCCGCGTCGACCTGGAACCCTTCGGGAGGCTGACTTTCTCGTTCCAGGGCATAGGCTCAGGCCATGTGATCGCGCTGCGACTGGTCGACGTCAAGGGCGATGAGAAGCTCCTGTGGCGCGAGAGAGACACCGAGGAGGGCCTGCGCGAGGTCGAGGTCCCCATCTCCTTTGAGGGCAACGACGTCTTCTCACCCGGGCATGTGGTGGCCGTGTGCGTCGACCTCGACAGCGGCAACGCCGGACCCGGGCAGATGCAGGGCGGGATCCTGAACCCGCGCCTGTGGCGGCGGGATGCAATCGCCACGCCCGAGGGCTACGCAGAGCAAGCGGGAGAGGCCCGCGAGCAGTATGCCGCTTTGGCCTTGCCTCCCGCCGCCGAGCCCCTCAGGGCCCGGGGCTTCAAGTTCGGCCTCCAGCCGGTCGTCCCCGAGACCCACCCTCTGTTCGCCTCCACCGATCCCCGGCCCGTCACCCGCGAGACCCTGGGCGATGACCTGCACTTCACCGGCTCCCGCAGCATTTCTGCCGCCTCTCTGGACGACTTCCACAGCCATTATGACTTCGGCGACATCTGCTGGCCGAATATCGGCGCCCTGCCCCTGAGGGAGAAGTACGACAGCGATGAGGCGTATGCCGAGGCGCTGGCGGATCTGGAGCAGAAGCTGGAGGCCGTCAAAGCCCGGGGTCTCATCGTGTGGGACATCTGGGGCTACGTGCCCGACCATCCCGATTTCCCGTGGAGGGTGGCCCCGGAGCATGTGGAGATCCTCAAGCGCGTGCTGGGCGACCGGTTCCTGGGCTTCGACAATGGCGAGCAGGACGGCCGCTACATCGGCGCCTATGCCGACAGAGGCACCTTTACCGACCGCAAGGGCGGGTGGGAGGACTTCGTCCGCTGGGATGAGCGCATCTGTGCGGACAACGGCAACTACATGAACGCCACCGGGTCCCTGAACTTCTCGCACTACTACGCCGACCGTGCCCACCGCACCCTCGGGCTCGAGACGGCCCAGGGACTGCCCAGCGACACGCTGATGTTCTCCTTCCTCCGCGGCGCCGCCCGGCAGTACGGGCGGCTCACCACCCAGGCCACCTCGATCTGGAACCGCTATGGATACAACCTCTACAATGACCGCAAGACCATGGGCGGCAACGGCTATGGCTTCGGCCCGAACAAGGGCTGCTCGCTGTCCTTGCACAAACGCCTGCTCTTGCAGAGCTACACCGGCGGAGATAGCATCGCCGGCACCGAGACGGGGCAGTTCACCTCGGATCGGCTGGAAAACGGCGCCCCGGAGCTCAGCCCGCTGGGCGAGCAGCACCTGGCGGTGCGCGACTGGGTGCGCGAGCATCCCGACCGCGGCGTGATGCAGACGCCGGTGGCCTTCATGCTGGACTTCTACAATGGCTGGAACATGCCGCGCCATCTGTACCGCGGGGACAAGTACAAGATCTGGGGCAAGCTGCCCTATGAGAAGGGCGACTATCTCACCGACGCGATGTTCCGCATGGTCTGGCCCGGGTACGAGGACTGCTCGTACCTGCGCAATGAGCGCGGGTTCATCACCGACACCCCCTATGGCGACGGTTTCGATGTTCTCACCAACCGCTGCCACCCGGACATCCTGCAGCAGTATTCGGCGCTGATGCTGCTGGGCGATGTGGAGATCACGCCTCAGGTCGCTCAGACGCTGGAGGGTTTCGTGCGCGCCGGAGGCGACCTGATCCTGGACGCGAAGCAGGCGCAGGCGTTCGCCTCGGAGTTCACCGGCGTCCGGGTGGGGGAGAGTGCTTCGGGCCGCACCTCACGTCGGCTCCCGGATGGGGAGATCACAGACGAGCTCCCCTATACCTACTCGCGCCTCGTGCTGGCGGGTGCCCGGGCGCTGCTGGGCAATGAGAACGGGGACGCCCTGATGACGGTGATGGCCGTCGGCGAGGGCAGGGTCATCGTCGGGGCGGCGGACTACTGGATGACCGACAAGCTCGAGTACCAGGTTCCCGAGATCGTGAACATGGAGCCCCCGTACCTGCTGCTCCAAGGCGTCCGCGCGGTACTGGACGACTACTTCGCCTCCCATTGCCCGGTGCAGGTGACTCCTTTTGACCTGAACGTGCGCACCTGCAGTTTCGAAAACGACCCCAAGCGCCTGCTCATCGGCCTGACCAACAACAACCTCTTCGCCGACTGGGAGGGTGAGCTGGCGGTGAAGGCGGGGCCGATCGAGTCGGCGGTCGAGACCTGGTCGGGCAGAGAGCTGGGTGGTGGGGAGAGTGTGAAGCTCACCCTCGCGGCGGGCGATGTAGCCCTGGTGGACGCGAGGCTGAGATAGGGCAAAGGCCCCGGTTGGCGGGAGCGCCTGTGGCGCGGAACGGCGAACGTCGCCTCACCCCCTGGCCCTTCGGGCCGTCCCGCCTCTCGGCGTCTCACCGAGCCGCTTGTACTGCGCCAAACGTCGGCGCAGACGGGAGGAGGGGGAGACGGCGAACGACCGTGGCCGCGGGCCGTTTCCGTTGTCCCCTCCTCCCGTTTCGCCCGTCGTTTGGGCGAATAAGGG
>CAYRFY010000670.1:0-1724 GCA_964423635.1 uncultured Armatimonadia bacterium
GCCAAGCTGCCTCTGGTGATCGGTCTGCTGTACTTCATCGTCCCCCTGGACGCGATCCCCGAGTTCCTCCTGATCGGGGTGGGCTACCTGGATGACATCATCATCCTGTACCTCGCCGCCAAGCTGTTCATCAAGCTCTGCCCGGCCCATGTGGTGCAGGAGCACGTGCGCCTGATCGATGACGGCGGGTAGGACGACGGGGGATAGGTGACAGGAGATGGGTGATAGGGACGGCGACGGTCCCGCAGGGCGGGAGCGACGGCGGGGGAACCTCCGTGGCGAGGGAGGGCGTTTTGTTCCCAGTGATCCACGGAAGTATGCCGCGGATCTTGCACTTCTCTAGCTTTGATGGGAGTTGAGCATCTCCATGGCCAAAGACAAGGACAAGGCGCCCCTGCCGGCTGAGGACGCCAAGACCTCCGCCGCCGAGACGGAAAGCGCGGCCGAGAAGAACCAGGCCAGAGTCAGGGCGCGCAACATGGCCTGTGCCGGATGCGCCGGTCTGGCCGTGCTGGTGCTGGTCATCGGCGTCATCTCGGTTCTGGTCTGGGACGGCAGGGACAGCCGCATGCGCAAGGGCAAGCCCATGCCCACCAATGCCGCCTACATCGGCCGCTGGGCTACAGACGACACCCTCGCCGTGCAACTGAGCACCTTCACCACCACCGGGGACAAGATGGCCTGCGACTTCGCGGTGCGCAATGTCTCGCGGGAGCCCATCACTATCACCGCCATCGGCAAGACGCTTATCGCGGCATCCATGGATACGGTGCTGCTCAGTGAGTCGGTGCCGTTGGTGATCGCCGAGGGGGACGAGCCCATGGGCATCACGGACGACCGCAATGCGCTGTGGTACATCCCCTCCCAGGGCCAGCCCCTTCTGCTGAAGCCGCAGGACCCCGAGGCCCAGCAGCCTGAGCCCATCTCTCTCAAGCCGGGTCAGGTGGAGACGGTCAAGTTCCGCCCTCACGCCCTGAATGCCCAGGACCTGGTAAGCGTGCTGGGCATCGGCGCCCTCATGGGCGGCCTGCCGCAGATGACCGGCCTGCGCCTGGCGGTTCAGCTTGATGACGGGAAGGAGCCCCACCCGTTCTACTTCGTCGGCGAGTCCGCAGGCATCGGTGGCTGGATGGAGAGAGGCGTCGCCAGAGGCGTGGAGAAGGCGTCGGAGCGCAGGTAGGCTGGTCGCACCGTCGAGAGACAAGGCGGCGCCCGGAGACGGGCGCCGCTCTGCGGTTCTGTGCCTGTGGTAGAGGACTTGCGCCCCCCGAAGCGAATCTCTCTGGCGTATCGCGCCGCCCGGGCGCCCGCGAAGGGTCCACGGGAGCGCCCTGCTCTCTTCACTCGCCGGCACGACCGACGAGACGGGAGTATAGGGAGAACGGAAAACGGCTGCTGAGCGCGACAGGCCGTTGCCGTGATCCGCCGTTACCCAGTCTGCCGTTGCCATTGCTGTTATCCGCTGTTATCCGCCTCTATCCTGTCCGCCGTCGTCGTTGCTGTTATCCGCAGTTATCCGCCGTTATCCTGTCCATCCTGTCCGCCGTTGCCGTCGCCTTCATCCGCAGTTATCCGCCGTTATCCTGTCCATCCTGTCCGCCGTTGCGGTTGCCGTTCCCATTCTGCCCGCGTAGGTGCTCCCATGCAGATGAGCGATAGCCAGCCGACCACCGGCCTTCCCGGCCTGGACATGGTGCTCAGGGGCCTGGTTCCGGGCGACAACA
>CAYRFY010000670.1:1734-4534 GCA_964423635.1 uncultured Armatimonadia bacterium
CATCGTCTGGCAGGTGAGTACGGTTGAGGACTACCGGCCCTTCGTAGAGCCCTATTGTAGGGCGGCTATCGAGCAGGGCCAGCGGCTGGTGTACTTCCGCTTCGCACGCCACGAGCCGCTGGTACCCGCCGGCCCCGGTATCCAGGTGCGGGACCTGCACCCGGAGGAGGGCTTCGAGACCTTCATCTCGGAGGTTCGGCAGACGGTGCAGGAAACCGGCCGGAACGCGGTGGTGGTCTTCGACTGCCTCTCCGACCTGGCCGTGGACTGGTACAGCGACCAGATGCTGGGCAACTTCTTCATGCTCACCTGCCCCTATCTGTTCGACATGGAGGCCGTGGCATACTTCGGCATCCTGCGGGGCAGCCATTCGCCCCACGCCACGGCTCCCATCGCCGAGACCACTCAGCTTTGGCTGGACGCCTACCGCCACGAGGGCAGGCTGTATGTGCACCCGATCAAGGTGCAGCAGCGGTACTCGCCGGCGATGCACATGCTCTACCGCTGGGAACAGGACCGTTTCGAGGCGGTGACTGAAAGCGCCACCATCGCGCAGATCATGACGGGTGTGCCGGTTTTGCAGCCCGATCTGATGAGCATGCGGCAGGGGGTGTGGAACCGGGCGGTGCTGGAGGCGGCGGAGGCGTTGGACCCGCTCCACACCGAGCGCTGCGACCTCTCCGAGGCCCGGTCGTCCGCAGGTCGGCTGATCCGCATGGCTCTTACCCGCCACCAGCGGCTGATGGGGCTGGTGGAGAAGTACATGGACCCCGAGGAGGTGCTGGGGGTCTGCAAGAGGATGATCGGTACGGGGCTGGTGGGAGGCAAGTCTGTGGGAATGCTGCTTGCCCGGTCTATTCTCAAGCGTGCCGACCCGCGCTGGGAGGACCTTTTGGAGCCCCACGACTCCTTTTACATCGGCTCTGACGTGTTCTACACCTTTTTGGTGCGCAATGGCATCTGGTGGGTCCGGGAGCGGCAGCGGGACAAGCTCACCTACCTCGACGACGCCGGCACCGCCCGCCAGCGCATCCTGATCGGCGATTTCCCGGAGTATATCGAGGCCCACTTCAGCCAGATGCTGGACTATCTGGGCCAATCGCCCTACATCGTGCGCTCCAGCAGCCTGCTGGAGGACAACTTCGGCAATGCCTTCGCCGGGAAATACGAGAGTGTGTTTTGCGTCAATCAGGGCCCGCGTCATCAACGGCAGCAGGACTTCATCTCGGCGGTGCGGACGATCTACGCCAGCGCGATGAGCGACAAGGCCCTGCAGTACCGGGCCCAGAGGAACCTGCTGGACCACGACGAGCAGATGGCGATCCTGGTCCAGCGGGTCTCGGGCGCGGTGCACGGCGATTTGTTCTACCCGCAGGTGGCGGGGGTAGGACTGTCCTTCAATCCGTACGTGTGGGATCGGCAGATCGACCCGCGGGCGGGCATGCTACGCATCGTCTTTGGCCTCGGTACCCATGCGGTGGGCCGCACGGCCGACGACTACACCCGGGTTGTGGCGCTGAACGCCGTGGACAAACGTCCGCAGTCGGGCGCGGAGGAGGTTCGCCAATACTCGCAGCGCCGGGCGGACGTGCTGGACCTGCAGGCCAACCGCCTGGCCTCCTACGACCTGCCCACCGCCCTGCGCCACAGCCCCGATTGCCGGATTGATCTGATCGCCACCCGCGACCGGGAGATGGAGCGCCGGGCCAGGGAGATGGGGGCGGAGCCGCCTTTCCCCTGGGTCATCACCTTCGAGCAGCTCTTCCACGAGACGGAGTTCGTCAGCGACATGCGGGAGATGCTGCGCATCCTGGAGGACGCCTACGAGTACCCCGTGGACGTGGAGTTCACGGCCAACTTCCTCCCGGACGGACGGTACAAGATCAACATCGTGCAGTGCCGGCCGCTGCAGGTGAAGGGCATCGCGGGTGAGATCACCGAGCCACCCACGGACATCGGCCGCGAGCGCCTGGTCCTCGAGGCCCGCAGCACGGTGATCGGCCCCAGCACCGTCTCGCGCCTGGACCGCATCATCTACGTATCGCCCCTGACCTACGGGCGGCTGCCGATGGGACAGCGACACGAGGTGGCGCGTCTGGTGGGCCTATTGGCGCATCTTGAACAAGCCGGCACCCGCGCCATCGCCCTGCTCGGACCGGGAAGATGGGGCACCAGCACCCCCTCGCTCGGCGTCCCGGTGTCCTTCGCCGACATCAATACGGTGTCGGTGCTGTGCGAGATCGTGGCCATGCGCGACGGCCTCGTCCCGGACTGCTCCCTGGGCAGCCACTTCCTCAATGACCTGATCGAGACGGACATGCTCTATCTGGCCGTCTTCCCCGAGCGCGGCGAGGACTTCGTGAACCTCGATATCCTGGAGGGTGCCCACAACCGGCTGGGCGAGCTGCTGCCGGAGGCGGCACGCTTCGAGAGCGTGGTGCGGGTGATCGACGCCGAGAATCTGCCGGCTGGACAGGCGATCTGGCTGAATGCCAGCACGATCAAGCAAAGGGCGGTGTGCTACCTGGGGCCGAGTGAGTGAGACGCGCGCGCGCGAGAGAGAGAGAGAGAGAAAGAGAGACAGAGAGACGAACAACGGCAGACCACGGAGACACGGAGAGCACGGAGTTCCACGGAGAACGGCAGACCGAGTGGGAACAAAGAGACGGACAACGGCAGACCACGGAGAGCACAGAAAGCGACTGAGAACGGCGGAGCACGACCAGGTCAGGAAAACCTCTGGTCGTTACCCCGCCGTTGTCATTACCCGCCACGCACCACCCGCCACGGCCGTTCCCCC
>CAYRFY010000671.1:0-4520 GCA_964423635.1 uncultured Armatimonadia bacterium
TATGGCCCAACATTCCGCAGTGGTTGCATCCGGCTCCCGGGAGGGCCACTACGGGCCTGTACGAGGGTCTGGCGCCGGGCGCACCGATCCCCTGGAACGAATGGGGCGTCCCGCTGGGTGCCTGGTTCGCGTTGGCCATCAGCGTCTATGTGGTCTTCTTTTCGCTATCGTCGCTCCTGCGGCGCCGCTGGGTGGATGACGAGAAGCTTGTGTTCCCGCTGATTCAGCTCCCGGTGGAGATGTGCACCTACAAGGACCCCACGGAGCTTGTGCCGCCGCTGTTTCGCAATGGGACGATGTGGGCGTTCTTCGCTTTCCCCTTCCTGGCCCATGCGATCAACGGCATACACCACTACTTCCCGGCGATACCGGGGATCAACATCCACCGTGTGGCACTGGACGGCTACATCACCGACCGGCCGTGGAGTGCGCTGTCACCTCTGTGGCTGAGGTTTCTGTTCAGTATCATCGGGCTGGCGTACCTGCTCCCCAGCGAGCTGTCCTTCAGCCTGTGGTTCTTCTACTTCTTCTTCCTGGTGCAGCAGGTGGTGGGTAGCGCGCTGGGCCAGCCGATGCCGGCGGTCCAGGCCTATCCGGTGAAGCGGTTCGTGGCCCACCAGATGATCGGCGGGATTCTGCTGTACTTCGTGGCGGGGGTGATGGCGGCCCGGCCGCGGCTGGTGCAGATCTGGCGGGCGGCCACGGGAGCGGAGCGAGATCGGCTGGAGAAGCAGGAGGCCATGCCCCACAGCGTGGCCCTGTTCGGTGCGGCGGCGGGCCTGATGGCGGTGTGCATGTGGGGCGTCACGGCGGGTTCGGGGTTCTCCTACACCCTGCTGATCTTCGTGCTTTACTTCGCTTTGCACATCATCGCCGTGAGACTGGTGTGTGAGGGCGGGATGCTCTATGTGCAGCATCCGTTCAGGCCGCTGAACATGATCATGGCCGCCGCGGGCACCCGGGCGATAGGGGATCGACCCATCGCCATTCTGGCGCTGTACGACCACCTGTTCATGCTGGACAACCGCAGCCCGCTGATGCCCGGCATCATGCAGAGCCTGCGCATCGCCGATGACGGGGGCATCCCGCGGCGCTCGTTGGCGGGTGCCCTGGGAGGGGCGGTGGCGCTGGCCATGGTGGTCTCGGCTGTGGTGTACTTAAGACTGATGTATACTCATGGTGGGACCGCTTTGAACACGTGGTTCACCACTTACTACGCCAAGAACCTATACAGCACCTGGACGAGCCATCTGATCGCCGACGGCGAGCCGGCGACGCCGGCGGCCTTCATCACGATGTCCGTGGGTGCGGCCACGATGTGGGTGTTGACTTTCATGCACCGCACCCATCTGTGGTGGCCGCTGCACCCGATTGGGTACCTGATGGGCGCTTCCTGGCCGATGATCAACTTCTGGTTCCCCGTGATGCTGGGGTGGCTGGTGAAGACGCTGGTGTTGAAGTTCGGGGGGCACAAGGTCTACCAGCGGCTCCTGCCGGGCTTCCTGGGGCTGATCCTGGCCGAGTTCAGTGCGGCGGGACTGTGGGTGGTGATCGACCTGTTGACGGGGATGCGAAAACACGAGATATTCTCGTTCTAGAGGCCCGGCCGGAGAGTCCGGTCGGCCAAGCTCCTGTCATCCTGGAGCGCCGGCGTCGCAAGCCCGGGCGGGGCAAGCGCCGCTTGGGCCAAGAATCTCGTTGAATACCATGGGATTCCTCGAGCTGCTCTTACCGGGAGCGGACGCTCTCAGGATGACGGTCCCATGCGAATGCGGACTTTGGATGCCGGGGCCCTCAGGGTGAAACTCCCAACCTGGAGACGCATCTCGGCTGCGTCTCCGGAGGCCTGGACGGAAACTGGCCGAGCTACACTGGTGGTGCATGGCGATGACCGAAAAGGTGGTACTGGTAGTCGAGGACGAGCCGTCCAATGCGAGGCTGCTTGCGTTACTGGTGGAGCGGTGTGGTGTTCGGGTGGAGGTGGCCCATGATGGGCGGGAGGCTCTGGCGATGCTCAGGGCGCGAGATTTCGATCTCGTCCTGCTTGACCTGATCCTGCCCGTCATGAGGGGCGAGGAGCTGCTGGGAATCATGAAGACCGACGCCAGGCTACGTGATGTCCCCGTGCTCATCATCACCACCATGGGGGGGCCCGGCGATCCGGACGAGTGTCCACTGCCCCATATCCGCAAGCCATTCAGGACCGTCGAAGTCCAAGAGGCCATCTCGGAGGTCCTGCGCTGACGCCCGGAGAGCCTCGCAGGCCGACTGGCGTCGCCCGTCGTGGGCGGGTCCGGTGGCCCCGCCACGCTCAGAAGGTGTCGCGCCGGGTCCCGGCGCCGGCCATGGCCCCCTGCGCGGTGGCTCAGTTCCGGACATGGATGTTTGCCCGTCGCCCGTCCGGGGAATACAGAATATACAGCCGCCGTCGTGTTCGAGTTGTCACCGCAGTACCTGCCATTGCATCGACTAATCCCATCATTGCCCTGACGACGGCGGCGTTGATCCCACGGGCCGGTTCCCTCCCTTCACCGGCCCGTGTGTTGTTTCCCCGTGGTTTCGGCCAGTTCCCCCATGCTCGGCAGAGCAGTCTTTGTCTCCGGCGCTCAGAACACATCGGGAGAGCATCACTATGATGAGACCGCTTGTGGCCCTGCTGTCTCTGCTGTCGGTGCCGGTCCTCGCCGACGTGCACGTCGATGCGTTTACCAACCTCGTTCTGGGACGGCAAGCCGAGATCGGCGCCCGCATGTTCGGCATCACGGCCTTCGAAGGCTTCCCGGCTGTGGTCGCCGACCGTGACTATCGGGCCGCCGTGGCCGCCCTGCGCCCCGGCATATTCCGTTTCGGCGGGAATGTGGCCTGGTTTGCGCCCAAGGAGGATGACCCCTCCTGGTATGAGACCGAAGAGGCACTGCGGCAGTTCCGCGAGACCCTGCTCTTCGGGGCCCGGTACCCCTTCGGGCGCTTTCCGGCGGTCTACCGGGAGATGGGGGCCGAGGCCATGTTCAGCTTCGGCGACCCACCACCCTACTTGCGCCGGGGCGGTACCTCCCACCCTGCGGACTTCGATCGCTGGGCGGAGCACTGTGTGGGCCTATTGAGCCTCTGGAAACGGTGCGACCCGGACCTGCGCCTGGTACAGGTGTGGAACGAGCCCAATGCCACGTGGTTCCGCGATCCGCGGACGGAGGAGGAGGGCGTCACCGCCACGAGCCTGCACATCGAGATGGCCAATAAGGTCGCCACGGCCATCAAGCAGCGATTCCCCGAGATGCAGGTAGGCGGCCCGGTGCTGTGTTGGCCGCCGGCGTGGCCTCCGGCTCAGCAGGGGATGAAGCCGTGGTACACCTGGGACATGTGGACAGTGCCGTGGCTGCAGCAGACCAAGGACACCATGGACTTCTTCGACTTCCACGTGTACGACGTGTCGGCGGCGGATTTCGCGGTGCAGGTTGAGATGCTCGCCAACCAGGCCCTGCTCACAGTGGGCCGCGACCTGCCGATCTGGATCACGGAGAGCAATACGAACCTCACCCCGGAGGAGATTGGCGATCCCCGGGCCATCTGGCTCAAGCGGCTCCTGCCGTACGAACGTCTCCTGCTGCGGGGCATGCTTCCACAGGCGGACAAGGTCGCCGGGAACCTGTACCACGACCTGCACGCGAAGAACCACACACTTTTGCCCCGCGGTGCCGACGACCCGGACCCACTGTACCGGTTGCTGTGGATCCTGCGCGACCTGCGCGGACTGCGCGTGGTTGCCGACAGCGACGATCCGGACCTGCTTTGCTACGCCACCCTCGAGGAGGACCGGGTCACCGTGGTGTTGTTCAACGACAGCGAGCAGGACAAGGTCGTCCCGCTGACGGTGAGCATGCCCTGTGGCTATTGGACGGGGCCGACGGTGCGGGGCATCGGCGAGGGGGGAGAGGGAAGCTGCGACCGGATTGCCATCGAGGCGGACCTGGCGCGCGACGGCAACCGGGCCGGAGGCCGGGTGAGGCTACCGGCCTTCGCCACCGCATCGGTCAGCTTCCTGCTGGACAGGTTCGCCATTCCGCCGCGCAGTCGTCTGGTGCGGGAGCACTTCGGCGACCGCACGCTGCAGTTCGTAACACAGGAGCGGCCGGCGCGGACAGCCATCGCCGTGCCTGCCGCAGGAGTCTCGAGGACCCGCCTGCGTCTGGGCCTGTTGGGGGCGGAGGGCGATGAGCGGCTGTCTCTGTCCCTCAACGGCGCCGAGCTGCCGGTGCGGGCCACGGCCCTGCAGGAGATCGAGCTGCAGGGCGGGGCGGTGCAGGCGTCGAATGTGGTGGAACTGTCGCTGGCTCAGCCGGCGGATAACCCGCGCCTGGCCCTGGGCTTTGCATCCATCGTCACGGAGGTCGACAGGTGATCTCCTGTGGGGTACCGGCTATCTGCTCCCCGGCAGGATCGGCGGGGATGGAGACCCACCTAGAAATCCGGCCGAAAAGTCTGGCCGGCCCGGTTTCTGTCATTCTGGAGCGTCGGCGTCG
>CAYRFY010000672.1:0-258 GCA_964423635.1 uncultured Armatimonadia bacterium
ATCGCCACCTCCACCCGCCGTGCCGCCAGTGGGTCTTGTGCCACCGACTCCCGGAAGGTCCGTAGCCCCTGGTTCAGTGCCGCAATCGGGCGCCCGGCCATGGACCCCGATGTGTCCAGCAGCAGCACACAGGCGCAGCGCGGCTCGGGGTTCTCGGCGAACTCCACGGCATCGGCGAGGCTCGAGGTCTGAACCTCGGACTGCCCGTCGGCAGGGCCGTCGCCCTTCTCGTCGGGCATCAGAGGGGGGCCGAGGTCA
>CAYRFY010000672.1:268-4518 GCA_964423635.1 uncultured Armatimonadia bacterium
TGGCGCGGCGTGGTCGGCGCCTTCGCCACGCCGCTTCTGCCTCTGCAGGAACTGGTCGTCGAACCCATGTCTCGGCTTGTCGCCCATCGGGCATTCGTCCTCTTCATACGGTCTGCAACGACCGGCTACGCTTCTTAGCATTGCTTTTCGTCTTCTGGAGGCAAATGCCCTTCGTCACCCCGGGTTCCGCATGCCCATGGGTTCTGTAGGTGCCAAACGGCCGGGCGCTAGAGGTGCGGCCGAAGAGCCGGTTCCGTCGTGAAGATGTCGGCCTGGAGCGCCTGCGTCACAAGTCCGGGCGGCGCAGGCTCGGCATGAAGGTACAGCCTCTTGCCGGGGCGAATGTCTGCTATCTTCAGGCTGAGCTGTGGTGATTGGGGCGATCGCATGCCACTTGGCCAGGGCGAGATCGAGAGCATCAACGCCGCTTCCCTGCGCATTCTGGAGGCCGTGGGGGTCAGGGTCCAAAGTGACTGCGTGCTGGGATTGCTGCGGAAGCACGGATGCGCGGAGACCGCTGATTCCCCCGCGGTACGCATACCGCGGGGGTTGGTGGAGGAAGCTCTGCGGATGGCACCGCGCCGGGTGCGGCTGTGTACGCTGGGCGGCCAAGAGCGTCTCCTGGGGCCCGGAGTGGGGTCGACGTTCTGGACCTGCAATGCCCTGAACATCATCGAGGGAGAGACTGTCCGCCCCATCGGCGAGCAGGACTTCATCGACTGGGTGCGAGTGACGGAGAGCCTCGAGTCGGTGTTCGCCGCGGTGGCGCCCAGCGTCGCCGACTATCCTGCCCGGTTCAGGGACTTCGTGGGCTTCCGTCTGCTCTCGCAGTATTCCACCAAACACCTGCGGCCGTGCATCTACACTCCCCGGGGCGCTCTGGCGATCATCGAGATGGCCGGTGTGCTGCTGGGCGGTGTCGAGCCTGCGCAACGCCCCATCGTCAGCTTCGGTTACACGATCCAAAGCCCCCTGCAGTGGTCATCGCCGGCGATGGAGCTGTTCTGTATCACCTCCGGGCACGGGATTCCGCTGATGATCAATGCCGAGCCCACGGCGGGCGCCACCGCGCCCGTCACACTGGCCGGAACGCTGGCGCTGGCCAATGCCGAGGCCCTCAGCGGCGTGGTGATCGCCCAACTGCTGGAACCCGGCAGGCCGGTGGTCTACAACCTGGGCTTCTCCCATACGCTGGACATGCGGTCGGCCATCACCCGCACCGGAGGCCCCGAGAACGAGCCGCCGGGGCGCGGCTTGCGGCCTATCACGGCTTGCCCAGCGCCTCGTGGGCCAGCACGGAGAGCATGACCGAGGACGCCCAGGCCGCGTCCGAGTTTGCACTGGTCGCTTCCGCCCATGCCGCGGCCGGTGTCAATATCATCTGGGGTGTCGGGCAACTGGAGACCCAGCGTGCCATCTCACTCACCCAGGGCGTCATCGACGACGAGATCGCCGCCGCGATCCTGCACATACAGAGGGGGGTGCAGGTGGACGCCGACACGCTGGCCGAGGACGTCATCACCTCGATGGCACACAGCGCCGACTACCTGGCCCACGAGCACACGCTGTGCCATTTCCGCGACGAGCTGTTCATGCCCCGCCTGGCTTTCACGCAGCGGTGGGAGGCCTGGCGGCAGCAGGGCGGGCTGAGTCTGCGGGACAGGGCCAGACAACGTGTGGCCGACGTTCTGACTCAGCCTGCCGAATGCAGGCTGAGCCTTGACGTGCAGCGCGAACTGCTCTCGGTGCAGCAGCGCTGGATGCAGAGATTGCAGTAAGTACCATACACGCTTGAGGAGAGCTCAGCATGCAGCCCGACAGCGGCCTCCACATCCGACGCTTCACGACCGAAGACATCGACTTCGGCATGCAGATGAAGACACTGGCCGGCTGGAACCAGCTCCCGGAGGACTGGGAGAGATTCCTGGCCTGGGAGCCGGAGGGCTGCTTCGTTGCCACATGGGACGGCCGGCCGGCGGGAACGGCCATCGCCATCGCCTACGACCACCGTTTCGGCTGGGTCGGCATGGTGCTGGTGGACCCCGAACAGCGACGCAAGGGCATCGGCCGCGCACTCCTGATGGCCTGCATCGAGTACCTCGAGGCCCGAGGCGTGGCGGCGGTGAAGCTCGACGCCACCCCCATGGGCAAGCAACTGTATGACACCATCGGCTTCCACGACGAGTACCTGCTGGAGCGTCACGTGGCGGTCGCAAAGCCCCAGAACGGCGCCGACAACGTGGTCAGGCTTTCGCCCGAGCACCTGCCCGGTGTGCTAAAGCTCGACCTTGCGGCCTTCGGGGCCGACAGGAGTCGTGTCTTGCAGGCATTGCAGGAGGCCCCTGCTGTCGACGGCTTTGTGGCCCTACAGGGCCTCACACCGGCCGGCTTCGCTTTTGTCCGCCCCGGGTCCAATGCCGGCTATATGGGTCCCTGGGTCGCCTGCGACCCGGACACCGCCGAGGCCCTGCTGCATCGCGCTCTGAACCAATGCGCCGGCCAGCAGCTCTACGTCGACATCTCCCTGGCCAATCCGCACACCGCCACCATGGTGGCCCGGTGTGGCTTCACCAAACAACGGCATCTGATCCGCATGTACCGCGGGGTCAACAGCTATCCGGGCGAAACCGGTGTGGTCTACGGTGTCGCCGGCCCGGAGATCGGCTGAGCGACTATCCGTCGCCGAGGCCGCCGTCCGCCACGCGCCGGCGCACCAGGGCCCCGCAGGCTCAAGCTCTCGCGAGGAGTCAACATGCGCTACTGCCTATTGCTTGCTGCCCTGTGCGCCGGTCCGACTTTGGCCCAGCTCGAGGTGGTCTCGAACGCCGTGGGAGGAGTAGACAGGGTGACGGCCGGCGACATCACCCTGGCGCAGGATATCCACATACGCCTGGTCAAGCCCGGGTGGCAGGGAGCCTTCGGCACCCAGAGTGACCCGGCCGGGCTGTCTGTGGAGCGGACCGAAGCCGACGGGATAGAACGCTTCAGCGGACAGTTCGCCTGTGAGGGCAAGCCGTGCCGATTCGAGCAGACCCTCACTCGAAGAACAGACGGGTTCTCTCTTGTCTACCGGGTCACGCCCACAGAGACCCTCGAGACCGAGCTCATCGGCGTCATGGTGGACCTCCCCACGTCGGGAAACGCCGGAACCGGCACCTTCACCATCCACGACGGCGGTGTAGCCCTCAAGACGCCGCTCCCCACCGAGCTCCCCGATCCCTACCACCTGGCGGGCTCCGGCAGCATGCAGTGGTGCGGCTGGCTACTGGCCGGGGGCGTGGGGCTGCGCATCACCCCCGATGGTGCCGGCATCAGGGGCGTTAGCTTCCAGGACAACCGGCAGTTTGGCATCGAGGCGTTTCAAGCCCAGTTCCCCGTGGCGGATAGCAGGGCCCTGCAGGCCGGGCGGACCTACGAGTTTGGTCTGGACTTCGCCTTGATGGATGACGACGACATTCGCGCGGTACAGGAGGCTGTGATGGATCCGTCCGAAGCCGCCAGGGTCGAGCTCGCCTCGGAAGGGCCGCTATCTCTGGGTGCCGTCACCCCGAGCGCACAGACCGTCCCACGTCATGAGAAGCTGGAGCTGGACCTGGACCTCCGCGCCACCTACGACAACCCCTTTGACCCGGACGAGATCGACGTGACCGCCCGCTTCGTGGGTCCCGGGGGCCGCGAGATGCTGGTGCCCGGCTTCCTGTACCAGGACTTCGACTGGCTGGGCAGTACCGAGAAGCGCTGGCTGGGCAAGCGGGGCGTGCCTGCGTGGAAGGTGCGGTTCGCGCCCAATGCGGCGGGGCCGTGGAGCGTGGTCGTCACCGCCCGTGACCGCAGCGGTACCGTGACCTCCGCCCCGGTGCGCTTCATCTGCACCGAAGGCCCCGCGGACGGCTACGTGCGGCGCGCGGAGAAGACCCCTTACTACCTGCGCTTCGATAGCGGCAAACCCTACTTCGCCGTGGGCGAGAACATGTGCTGGTCCGGCGGGGCGATGGATGACTACGCCCGCTGGATGAGCCGACTGGGCGCCGCGGGAGGCAACTACTGCCGCCTGTGGCTGGTACGCTGGAACATGGGGCTGGAGTGGACAAATCAGGGGCGACGCTCAGGCTGGTTCTACGGCCTGGGCCGCTACAGCCTGGACAACGCCTACCGGCTGGACTGGGTGATGGAGCAGGCCCGGGCAAACGGCATCTACTGCATGCTGTGTCTGGGCTATCACGGGGAGCTGCAGGACAAGGAGGACTACT
>CAYRFY010000673.1:0-4510 GCA_964423635.1 uncultured Armatimonadia bacterium
GGGTGAGGCGACGTGAGTCGGCGCCTGCCCGAAACCTGCATAATCTGAGTTCTAGGTCAGCTCCCGCCACTTGGAGGGCACTTCCTGGCGGCGCTCGTAGGGCACGCGAAAGATCGCTCCCGTATCGGGGTCCTTGTAGACGGTCCCCGGGCCGTCGGGCACCGGGACGGGCTGGAGGGTATCCGGATCGGTCACCGTGCGCTCGCCGCGGATGGTGGTCAGCCACTCGTCATGCGCGGCGTCAAACACCTGCTTCCTGTGCCTGAGCACCTCGGCCACCGTATCCATCTGCAGCTTGTTCCATCTGCGGTCCACCTGTAGCGAATCCCTCACCCCTCGGGCCACGGGAAAGACCTCATCGAAGCGCTCTTCCGGGGCCCAGGCCCCGGACATCTGGGATGCCTCCCATCCGGTGACCACCTGGAGGGGATAGTAGTTCAGATAGGTGTCCACGCGGATGCCGACCGCGGTGTTGCCGACACGGGCTCGGTAGTGCACGCGCGCGCGGTCGGCCGGTATTGTCGTGGTGCCGGCCAGGATCGACTGGAACCAGGCGGAAAGGTGCTCTGAGGCGCGGGGCAGGCTCTCGACATGAACCAACTGTAGGTCCTGGAGCCCCTTGATGCGGACGGCGAGCTTCTGGGGGATGACGTCCCCGGCCAGCGCATCCTGGATGCGGGCGCCCACATCGGCGTAGCCGGGCTCGATCTCAAAGGCGCCGGCTGAGCCATCGGCGGCCCGGGCCGTCCAGACGAAGGCGCCCGGGCACATGGCGTCTCGGTAGATTTGGCCCTCCCAATTCCAGTCACGGGGCAGGCTGAGGGTGAAGGCGTTCTCAGCGGGCTCCTTGAAGGCCCTCAGGATCGGTCGCCCGATGATGTGGAAGCTCCCCATCACCCGATCGATCTCCTGCTTGAACTGGGCCGCCACGCTCATGGGCGCCATGGCGATGAGGTTGTAGACCACCCCGGCCTCTTCCCGCGCCACACCGTAAACGCCCACCGGCCCCAGGACGTCGCTGCCGATGGTGGTGATGATCTCCTGCTCGCTGCCCCGGCCGGTGCGCCGAAGCTCCGCCTGCGCCCTCTTGTCCTGCGCTCTGACGTACCCCGCCAGCGCCTGAGCCGCGGCGTCAATGGTTCCCGGAATCCGGAAGAAGACCACCAGGGGCGCCCGCAGGGAGCCCACGGTGCGCAGGTTGATGCCCATCATGCGCTCCCCCGATAGGCCTGTGGCCATGTCCCAGTCCGGAGGTAGTTGCACCGCGAAGCCAAAGATGGGGTCAGAGAACTCCGCGTTCCCTCCGCCGGGCGCAGCCGGGGCCGCGAGGTTGCCGCCGGCCGCAGGGAAGAACTGCGCCGGTGCCCGCAGGGGAGCGCCGAGGATGCAAAGCAGTATGAACCACAACAGTCTTCGTCCGGATAGCATGAGTAGAGGTCACTTCCCGACAGGCCGCAGACATGTCCACGCACCTGAGTGAGTGCCGATGCGGCGAAACTTCTTCCCGATCAGAACACCACTCCGGCGTCCCACAGCAATGGGCCGGCCGCGCCGAACCGTGCGGTCGTCGGTGCGGCGGCGGGGCAGCGGGATGAACAATCGCGTTGCATCGCACAGAATCTATTGACGTCAGTCCGGCGGTGTCCTATAGTAACCTTTTGTTGCGACACGGGTGCCGTCCCCACGCTTCAAGCCCCCTGTGCCGTACCCACCGTTCCCAGACAAGGCCGGGATGACCCTCAGAGAGATAGGCTGTGTGTGTGAGTATGAACGAGCAGCACGTGCTGAAGATCGCCGACGAGTTGGGCCTTAATGTTGGGCAGGTGCGGGCCGCCGCCGGCCTGCTGGAGGAAGAGGCCACCGTCCCCTTCATCGCCCGCTACCGCAAGGAAGCCACCGGCTCCCTGGATGAGGTTCAGATCACGGCAATTCGCGACCGGCTCGTCCAGCTCGACGAGCTGGACAAGCGCAGGGAAGCGATCCTCAAATCTCTGGAAGAGCGCGAGCTATTGAGCGATGACCTCCGGCAAAACGTGCTGGCCGCCGAGACCATGGCGGTGCTCGAGGACATCTACCTGCCCTTCCGGCCCAAGCGCCGCACCCGTGCGACCATCGCCAAGGAGAAGGGTCTCGAGCCCCTGGCCCTGCGTCTATTCGACCAGGACGACATGGACCCCGTGGCCGAAGCGCTCCAGTACGTGGACGCGGAGAAGGGCGTCGCCGACCCGGAGGAGGCATTGGCCGGCGCTCGCGACATCATCGCGGAATGGGTGAACGAGGACGCCGACGCCCGGGCCATGATGCGCGAGATGTTCTTCACCAAGGGCGTCTTGTCCTCTCACGTGCTGGCCGACAAAGAGGAAGATGGCATCAAGTACCGGGACTACTACGACTGGATTGAGCCCGTGGCCGAAGCCCCGTCGCACCGGATCCTGGCCATCCGTCGCGGAGAGAACGAAGGCTTCCTCACACTCCGCGTCGCCCCCGATGAGGAGGAGGCCATTCGGCTTCTGGAAGAACAGTTCGTCACCGGTGAGGGGCCCGCCTCGGAGCAGGTCCGCGCCGCCGTGCACGACGGCTACAAGCGGTTGCTGGCGCTGTCGATGGAGACCGAGGCCCGGATGGAGAGCAAGAAGCGGGCCGATCAGGAGGCCATCAAGGTCTTCGCCGAGAACCTGCGTCAGTTGCTCTTGGCCTCCCCCCTGGGGTCCAAGCGCGTGTTGGCCATCGACCCGGGCTTCCGCACCGGGTGCAAGGTGGTTTGCCTCGACGAGCAGGGGGAGCTGCTGCACACCGACACGATCTACCCCAGCCAGGGGGAGCGCCGGACACGAGAGGCCGCCGAGAGGCTCCTGGAGATGTGCGAACGCTACGGCATCGAGGCCGTGGCCATCGGCAATGGCACCGCCAGTCGCGAGACCGAGGCCTTCGTGCGCCAATTGGACCTTCCCGGCAAGCCCCATCTGGTCATGGTCAATGAGAGTGGCGCTTCCGTCTACTCGGCTTCGGATGTGGCCCGCGAGGAGTTTCCCAATCAGGACGTCACCGTCCGTGGTTCGGTCTCGATTGGCCGCCGTCTCATGGACCCTCTGGCCGAACTGGTCAAGATCGACGCCAAGTCCATCGGTGTCGGGCAGTACCAGCACGACGTGGACCAGGCCGCGCTCAAGCAGAGCCTGGACGACGTGGTCACAAGCTGCGTCAACCTCGTGGGCGTTGAGCTGAACACCGCCAGCAAGCAGCTTCTATCTTATGTATCCGGGCTGGGGCCCAAGCTGGCGGAGAACATCGTTCGCCACCGCGCCGAGAACGGCCGCTTCCGCTCGCGGCAGGAGCTGCTGAGCGTGCCGCGCCTGGGGCCCAAGGCCTTCGAGCAGGCCGCGGGCTTCTTGCGGGTGCGCGATGCGGAGAACCCTCTGGACGCAAGCGCGGTGCATCCTGAGAGCTACCCCATCGTGGAAGCCATGGCCCGCGACCTGGGCTGTGACGTCGCCGACCTCATCGGCGACCCCAACCTGCGCCGGCGGATCGAGCTGAGCAAGTACGTCTCCGACACAGTGGGCCTGCCCACGCTCAACGACATCCTCGATGAGTTGGCCAAGCCGGGCCGCGACCCGCGCGAGAAGTTCGAGCCCGTTCAGTTCGCCGAGGGCGTTGAGAAGATCTCCGACGTCGAGGCGGGCATGAAGCTGCCCGGAGTGGTCACCAACATCACCAACTTCGGTGCCTTCGTGGACATCGGGGTGCACCAGGACGGCCTGGTGCACATCAGCCAGTTGTCCGACCGCTTCGTCAAGGACGCCAATGAGGTGGTGAAGGTCGGCCAGCAGGTGCAGGTAACCGTTCTGGAGGTGGACCTGCAGCGCCAGCGCATCTCGCTGACTATGAAGGGACAAGAGGCTCCCGCAGCGGCGGCCGAGCAGGACAAGGCGCCCGCCGCCCACGGCAAGAAACAGGCCAAGGAGCGGGGCAAGCAGCAGCCGCCCAAGCAGCACTCGCGCAGCCGCCGCGCCCCCAATACGGCGATGGGACGGGCCTTCATGGAGAGCCTCGAGTAGCGAAGCTCCGGCTCAGACCCACGAGCACGGCACGGAGGTTCGCCCCGGGTTGGTGCCACGGCCAGGCGGCGATCCCGCCGGGCGGGACCGCCGGGTAGGGCTGGAAAGCCCGATCCCGCCCTGCGGGAGGGTGGCCAACAGCCTGGTTGCCGCCCCGGAACCTGCGTCAGACGTCAGCACGTGTGCCCATATGGGCACCGGGCTTATCTGTCTCCCGACAACAAAGGGGCGGATGCCTTTTCGGCATCCGCCCCTGCGATTCTGGCCCCTGGCGACGCTCTACCCCTCCGCCAGTTTGCCCAGTCCTTCCAGGGCGGCCGTCGTCCAGCGCGGCCCCGTCCCCCTGGGAGCCCTCACGTGCCGGCACAGCCGGGTCTCATAGCTCCCCTCGTCCAGCGCCTGGTCGGTGGCCACATAGCCCACCGTGTCGTTGGCGATGCCGATGTACATGG
>CAYRFY010000674.1:0-1336 GCA_964423635.1 uncultured Armatimonadia bacterium
ATGCTCGCCCTGGCCATCGTGTACATCTGCGCCCGGGCCTTCTACGCCCGTCACAACACCGTGACCCCGGTGGTTGTCGGGCTGGCCTCCTTCGTCGCGTGCTTCACCGTCGGCTATGCTTCCCTGCCCATGGGCGTGCTGGGCCTGGCGCTGGCTACCTCCGTGAGCAACGGGCTCAACGCCTTGTTGCTGATGGTCCTGCTGAAGCGTCACGTCGGGCGTCTCGATGGCGGTCGGATCCTGAGCTCGCTGGTCAGGATCCTGCCCGGCTGCCTGGCCCTCGGCCTCATCTGCCACTTCGGGTCGGGCTACCTGGAGAGTCTGCTGGGCAACACCGGCGAGATGGCAAAGCTCATCACCGCCATGGTCCCCCTCGCTCTGGGCGCCCTGGTCTTCGTAGCCCTCAGCATCCTCCTGCGGGTGGAGGAGCTCGCCTCCGGCTGGCGTCTGCTGACCCGCAGGAGAGCCAAGGCGTCGACCGGGCAGTAACCGACTCCGGGCGTGTATTCGCCTTCCCCCCTGTCCGCGCCACCTGCACTGCAACGCCCCGAACACCACGGCTTCTCCCCGGCGTCATCACGCACACCGTCTTCGGGGCAGGCGGCCTCGGCGTGGTTTTCGTCCCCGGCCTTGCCCCGTGGCTTCCCTGTCCTTTGCTCTTGCATGAATCATTGTCGTATCCTATACTACTATATCGTATTCCCCGCGCACTCAGTCGGCGGGGAGAAGGAGCGTCGAGCCTCCATGCCGAAGGATGCCGCGCTTCGAGGTAGCCGGGGGAAGCGAAGGTGTCGGACATGGTCGGCTGTGCCGTGTCGGCACGGCGTCGCCGTACGTCGGTTGTGGTCAAAGCCCTCATTGTCAGGAGGCCAGCGAGTTGGATGATCTCACCGCCGGATTCAAGGAGTATTGCCGGGCGCAAGGCGCCGACCTGGTCGGCATTGCGTCGCCGGAGCGGTTCGATGGTGTGCCGCCGCAGAACGACCCTCGCTCGATCTTCCCGGACTGCAGAGCGGTGGTTGTGATCGGTCGGCGCATCACCCGGGGCTCGTTGCGGGGCTGGGAGGAGGGGACCAATCGCGACATCTACGAGATGTTTGGGTACAGTTGGCTGGACAAGCAGTTCGTTGCTTTGACGAACTACGAGGCCGCCGAATGGCTGGAGGACCGGGGCTGGGAGGCGACGCCGGTGATGTGCTACCCACCGGACATGCCCGCACAGGGCGTGGCGGTGAGGGAGGGCCGGCCGGCGCCGAACGTCACCATTGATATGCAGTATGCGGCCGTGGCCGCCGGGCTGGGCGAATTCGGACTTAACGGTCTCTGCCTTGTCCCG
>CAYRFY010000674.1:1346-4504 GCA_964423635.1 uncultured Armatimonadia bacterium
GCCTGCACGGGCTGTTTCTCAGTTCTCGCTTCGGCCCTCGCCAGAGGTTTCAGATAGTGATCACGGATGCGCCTTTGGAGGCCGATCCCATCTGCGAGCGGACGATTTGCTCCGCCTGCGGCGCCTGCGCCACCATCTGTCCCCTGGGCGCCATCGACACAGAGAATACCCGGGAGGTCACCATCGCGGGGAAGGTGATGCGTGTGGCGACGGTGGATGAGAGCAAGTGCCGCCGCTGCGCCAACGGCGCGCGCCCCAACGCCCTGTACCCCGGCTCTGCACCGGACCGGCTGGCGGCTTTGTGCTGTCGCACCTGTGTAGACGTGCTGGAGCGCGGGAACAAGGTGGACGACAACTTCCGTCTGGCGTTCCGGCAGCGCGAGCCGTGGGCCCTGGATGAGCTGGGCCACAGCACCAAGCCAGATGAAGTGGAGTTCGGCGGCGGTTGCGCCGATCCGGAGGGCTTCCGCAAGCGGGACAAGGAGGCTTGAGGCGTCTTCCGCCCGGTCTCCCGCGGAGCCGTAGCCGCCGTTGACGCCGTTGACGCCGTTGACTCGAGACCCGCGACTCGCAGACTCGCGACTTCTCCGAGGTGCGCCCATGTGGCCTTTCGGCCGTCGAGCAGGCAAGCTGACCATGGAGCAGGCGACAGAGCGAGCCGAGCGGCTCGTGCACAAGTACTCTCAGACGGGTCCCTATCGGCTGGTGGATGACGCTGTGGTGCTGCGCAACCTCGTCCGCGGGCTGGCCCGCAACTGGGTTCGGCACGGGCTGCCGCTGTGCCCCTGCAAGAAGGTGACCGGCAAGCGCGAGGTAGATAAATGGATCGTGTGTCCCTGCCGCGAGCACCACGAGGAGATCGCCAGGGACGGAAGCTGCTGCTGTGGGCTGTTTTTCAAGGGGGATTGACAATGGCCATCGAGATCGGACAGAAGGCGCCGCAGTTCGAGCTGCCCGGAGTGGACGACAAGACCCACTCGCTGGCACAGGTGAAGGGCCCGCAGGGGACGATAGTGGTGTTCTCCTGCAACCACTGCCCGTACGTGGTGATGTACGAGGAGCGCATGGTCAAGTTGCAGCGGGACTACGCTCCCCGGGGTATCGGGATGGTGGCGATCAATGCCAACGACACCGAGGCCTACCCGGCCGACAGCCTCGAGAACATGAAGCTGCGCGCCGCGAGCCGAGGCTTTGAGTTCCCGTACCTGATTGATGACAGCCAGGAGTCGGCTCGGCTCTACGGGGCCACCAGGACGCCGGAAGTGTTCCTGCTGGATGGGAGCGACACGGTGGTCTATCACGGCCGCATCGACGACAATGCCGAGGACGCCGGGGCCGTGGAGCGCCACGACCTGCGGGAGGCGCTGGAGCAGTTGTTGGCGGGAAGCCCCATCACGGTGCCCGACACCAAGCCCATCGGTTGCGGGATCAAGTGGCGGTTGGGCGGGTGCGCCACCGGCTGCGCCAGGTAGGGTTGCGACGGCAGAGAATGCAATAGCGAAAAGTAGGCACCCATCATGTCAAAGCTGACTTCTCAGAAGCTGAAGGACTTTGCCCAGAGCACGGGGTTGGATCTGCTGGGGGTCGCGAACATCGAGCGGTTCCAGGGCGCGCCGCAGCGGATGCACCCGGCCGAGATCTTCCCCGAGGCGCGCTCGGTCATCGTGACGGCACGCCGCATCACCCGGGGAGTGTATCGCGGGATTGAGGAGGGCACGCTGTGGAACAACTATACGTTCTACGGCTACAATAAGCTCAACACGCTGTTTCGGCCCAAGGGGACCTATGAGACGGCGTGCTACATCGAGGACCATGGTTGGGAGGCGGTGCCGTGCTATCCCGGGGTCCCCGAGGCCCAGTCGCCGCGAGAGCCTCTGCGCCCCGGTCGGGCGGCACCCGATGTGCAGATGGCCATCCGCATCGCCGGGTGCGCCGCGGGTATCGGCGAGATGGGGTGGTCGAAGGTGTTTCTCACCAAGCGCTTCGGGCCCCGGGTGCGTCTGGGCATGATTCTGACCGATGCCGAGCTGGAGCCCGACCCGCTCATCACCGAGGACCAAAGAGTGTGCGACAGATGCATGGCCTGCGTGGCCGACTGCCCCGGCCACTGCATCCCGCACCGGCGGGATAATGACACGGTGTCGGTGGAGATCGAGGGCGTGAAGTTCGAGTGGAGCAATGTGGACATGGGCAAGTGCACCTTGACCCACCACGGCCTGAACAAGGAGGCCTCGCCCTTCCTGGCCAAGGACTGTCCCGGCCTGCGGCTGAACGTGTCGGAGCAGAAGCTCACCGAGGAAGAAGCCTACAAGCTGTGCTACACGCTGGCGGGAGGTAGTTGGCGGCCCACGGAGCAGTTCCCCAGCGGACGAGTCATCGACTACTATAAGAACATGCTGGAGACCACAGGCTACTTCGCGGTCTGCGGCGCCAGAGGCTGCATCCGGGCCTGCATGATGCACCTGGAGAAGACCGGACGGATCGAGCAGACCTTCGAAAACGAGTTCCGCCGCAGGCCGATGTGGGAGCTGTCGTGGGAGGGCGAGGTCGCCGGGGGGGAATAGATATCTGTGGAGGCGGATGAGGCCACAGCCGGGACGACACGGGGCCGGTCCCAGTCCGCGGGACCGGCCCCCGCTGTTGGCGATGCCGTGGCGATGTCATCCTGGAGCGTCAATCTCGCGCAGCTCACATTATGCATAGACGTGGCGGAGGTGTCTGGAGGGGTGCCGCCTTGCGGGAGCGGACCGGGCGCCGTCAGCCCGCAAGCGGCCGCGCAGCGGACGTCGGGACCCCTATCCGGCGCATTCGGCGACACACCTACGACCTTGCAGATCCACAGATGCGACCGCATGAAGGCAGCGGGGCCACTGCGCTGGACACACACGAGTTCCGTCGCCGGGGGACGCCGCTGCGCGGCGTCAACGGTCCTCCGGACCGGACGGCTGGACGGGCTCAAGCTCGGCATGTATCTAGCGTGGTCCGGGTGCCGCCCGCCAACCGTTGTGCCGCGTGCCGTTTGGCCCCCCAGGCGGAGCTACCGGAACCGCACGACACAGGGCGCACGGCCGCCCCCCGCCGCCGGACTGCGCTGAACACCTACTCTCGCTACGCGAGATTGACGCTCAGGATGACATTTCCACGGCGAACGTGCGTCT
>CAYRFY010000675.1:0-4503 GCA_964423635.1 uncultured Armatimonadia bacterium
GGGAGGAGGGGGGAGAACGGCAGTACTTCGACCGTTCCTGACGCGTGAATGGCGAGATGCGGCCCCAGTGTGTTCATGCATAATGTGAGTGGAAAGCCCGATCCCGCAGGGCGGGACGCTCACGAACGGCGGGACTGCGGCCCCAGAACGTGCTTCAAAGGTCAAGCAGTGCGACCCTATGGGCATCTAGTGGCCGGCGCCGGTGACGGCACCCGCGGCCTGGCCCAGCACCTCCATGACTCCCGGCAGCTTGCCGTAGAGCATGAAGAAGATAAGCAGCGCGTAGATGACCAGCGATTCGATCAAAGACAGTGAAAGGATCAGAGCGAAGCGGATGTCGCCGGAGGCATCCGGCTGCCGGGCAATTCCTTCCATGGCCGCGGCTGCGGCCTTGCCCTGACCGAGGGCTGCGCCGATGACTGCCAGCGGCAAGCCTAGTCCGACTGCGATCGCCAATGCGGCTCCGTAGAGCATGTGTGGCCTCCCTCTAACTTGTCACGTCCTGGGGTTATCGTCTTCACAGCAAGCACCGCCATGGGCGGCGCATGTCTGGTTCTCTGCGGCCCGAAACGGCCCTAAGCCGCATCGGGCGCCGGACATGCCGGGGCGTGTTTGTCTTCGTGGGCGTGCTCGTCGTGCGGCAGCGCTCCGCCGATGTACGCGGCGGCAAGCATCATGAACACCAGGGCCTGCACGAAGCTGACGAAGATGTGGAACAGGATCATCGGGAAGTGCAGGGGCAGCGGGATGTAGAACTTGGCGAACAACGCCGCGGACATCACCAGGAGCTGGGCGATGACGGTGTCCTCGCCAAAGATATTGCCGAAGAGACGGACGGCCAACGACAGCGGCCGGGCGATCTCGCCGATCACGTGGATCGGGATGTTCAGCGGCGCCAGCCACCACGGCTCACCGACGAAGTGCATCACATAGCGCCAGCCCTGCTCGCGGAACCCAATGATCTGCACGTATATAATGGTCGGAATCGAGAGCGCGAAGGTCATCACCAGCGATGCCGTGGGTGAGACGAAGCCGGGGATGACCCCCAGCAGGTTCAGGCCGACGATGTACAGAAAGAGGGTGCCCAGGAAAGGCGCGAACCGGGCGCCACCGGGGCCGATAACCCCTTCGCAGAAGCCCAGGAAGCTCTCGACGATGTACTCCCAGGCCACCTGCACGCGGCGGGTGGGCCGCAGCTCCATCCGGCGGGTGCCAAACCAGGCCAGGGTCACCAGCGCCAGGATCACCAGCCACGCCGAGATGACATTGACGTTCACAAAGCCCCGGGCGCTCTCGGGCACCAGATATTCCAGGGCATTGACCCATGTGGCGTGATGCTCTTCCATACTCTCCTACCACGATAGCGAAAATCGGGGCCGGTGCTGTTTCTGCGGACTGCCGGGGAGCACGGCACAAGCGTCCCTGGGCCGTGGGCCAAGTCGCCGGCCGCACAGCGCGGACTGGGCGTAGCGCCCAGGAGTAGCGGGTGTCGCAGGCGATCCCCCGGACAACGATCACCCAGACACATTCGGCATCATCAGGTCCCGGCTTGAGACCGGACTGAACACTTCCCAAGAGGCCGGCGGGTTACAGCGACTCACCACGATCAACGCCCAGGCGCCTGTTCAGCGCACTCCCGAGCGTCTTCAGTACCGCCACTGCAATCGGCAGGCCGTAGCCCGCGGCCACATAGGCCATCGAATCCATGGCCCACCGCGAGAGGGCGAAGAACACCCCGGCGATGAGAAGGAACTTCCCTACATGGAGGGTGAAATACGGCCAGCGCGGACCGACTCGCTCCTGCGGGGAACAGACCACCGCGTTCACTACGAGCACCAGAGCGCTCAGGGTGAGTATCCCCACCGCCACCCCACCCAGAAAAGCCAACGCACCGTGCGCGTGGCCGGCGGCCCACATCCAAAGCGCGACCACCGCAGCAACCACGGTGGTCGTGACGTAGGTACGTCGGAAGAAGCCATCCATGGCAGGTGTGTCATCCATCTCAGCGAGGCTTGATCGCCCGCAATAGCTCCACGAAACCTGCAGTCGCTCCAAGTAGGAACCCGAGCACCGTCAGGAGCGGCTCCGTCCCAAAATGGCGGTCAAGCCACACTCCGCCACCGGTCCCGATGGCCACGCACAGAGCAAGCGTGATCCCTACGGTACTCAGTCGCAGCGCCTCACCGTAGGAGGATGTATCGCGCGGCGCTCTCAACTGTGACCACCACCAATCCGGGTCAGTCTACCGCCGCCCGAATCGGTTGTCAAGATGTGGGGCGAAGAAATTGTTATAATGAATATACAGACCCCAGCGCTCCACTCACCGGTGAGGTGCAAAGACGCCGCCGGGCCTAATGGCACGGGACTTGCTGCCCCTCTGGAGCCGGCGAGGTCCGGGAGGTATCGCAGCCGTTGACTCGGGTCACTTGCACTGGCCCTTGACTTTGGACTTCTCGGGCCTTATAACTGCAGGGCCGTGAGGCGCACGGAAGTGCCGGCCGGGGTTGGCCGAACCCAGGGCAGCCGTGAAATGAGGATGTGCAGCCGATGGCAGAAGTCCGGATGCGCAAGCTGTCGCCTCGCGACAGCGGCCCCCTTTACCTGCAGATCATGGAGATTCTGGAGCAGCAGATCCGCTCCGGTCGCCTCAAGCCGGGGGACCAGTTGCCCACCCAGGAGGCACTTGCCGAGCACTTCGAGGTCAGTCTGGCCCCGGTCAAGCAGGCGCTCAGGGAACTGGAGGAGCGAGGCGTGATCGCCACTCGTCAGGGCCGGGGGACGTACGTCCTGGACGCAACACCCCTGAGCGAGGAGATCATCGACGCCAACCGCATCCCCAATTTCACCAGGGACATGGCCGAGAAGGACCGCTCCCCGCGCTCGCTGGTACTGAGCATCGAGCTGGTTGGCGCCCAGGACGCGCCCGAAGCGGCGCGAGAGCTTAAGCTCGAGGAGGGCCGGAGGCTGGTGGTCATCACCCGCGTCCGCCTCGCCGACGACAAGCCCCTCTGCCTGCAGACCGGTTACTTCCCGGAGCAGGGCGTGCCCGGCATTGTCGAACGCGGACTGGGGCCCCGGGAGTCGCTGACCGAGGTCTTGCAGGCCGAGTACGGGATTACCATCGCGGTATCGCGCCAGACCATCTCCGCCACGGCCGCCACGGCCCGGGACGCCCGGCACCTGGCGGTGGAGATCGGCGAGCCCCTGCTGCTGGTGGAACGCACTTCCTACCTCAGCACTAATGAACCGGTGGAGTTTGTTGTGGACCGACGCCTGCCGGAGTTCAACTTTGTGGTTTGGTTGCGTCGACAGTAGGATATGCCTAGGAGGCGGAAGAGACCCTGGTGGTCGGAAAGCAAGGCCGGGCACAATGGCTCATGTACCCTAGTCAGGAGATGACCCGGCCCACCGAGAGACCGGACCGGCTCACCAGATAACCCTAATAATGTACAACCTACTCGTCGGACTTGACGGTTCGCGGCACTCCGAGACCGCGCTCCGACAGACGCTGGCGCTGGCCGACGGCGTCGGCGCCCGCCTGCACCTGCTGCAGGCCATCGAGCCCATCGGGCCCGAGAACATGATCGAACTGACCCCCAGAGATGACGCGCTGTCCATCCTGGACCGCAATGAGGCCATGACCGTCGATGAGACCGACAGCCCGCTGCCGGGTGACGACGATCTCGGCATCGCCCAGCGCATGTGCGAGGACGTCGGCGTTCCCTGCCGCGTCCAGCGCCAGAATGGCATGGCCACTCGCATCCTGCTCGAGCAGTCGCTGGCCATGGACCTGTTGATCCTGGGGCGGCGCGGGGCCGTGTCCAGGACCATGGTCGGTCGCACCGCCCAGAGCATCCTGCGCAGACCCGTGGTGCCGACCCTCCTGTGTCAGGAGGACCTCGTACCGTGGCGCAGTATGCTGCTGGTCTACGAGCCCACGGCCGCCGGCGGCCGGGCCCTGAAGCTCGCCGGCGCACTGGCCTCCGAGCTCAATGTCGGGCTGGACGTGCTGTACGCCGGGCCATCCCGCGATCAGGTACGCCGCAGCCTCCAGTACGCCAAGAACGTGCTGCGCGCCTATCATGTGGACGGAGACTTCATCGCCGAGAGAGGCAGCAATGCCACCGCCCTCCGCGGCGCGGCCCTGGACCTGCAAAGCTCCGTCGTCATCGCCCCCGACCACCGCTGCAGCACCTGGCCCTGGGTACGCTCAGAGCTGGTGCGCTCCGCCATTGACTACCCCGGAGCCATGGCCCTGATCGTGCCCTGAGAGATGCGGCCGGGAAGTCCACCCTCGCCGGGGAGTGTCATCCTCAGAGCGTTCGCTCCCGGCAAGAGCAGCCCGAAGCATCCCCTGAGCGCCAAGGGATCCGTCGCTGTCCCGCTCTACCGGACGGTCGCTCACGATGACATGGGGCGGGTCGGCCGGGCTTCCCGGCCGCACCTTCAGCTCAGATTATGCAGGTTTCGGGCAGGCGCCGACTCACGTCGCCTCACCCCCCC
>CAYRFY010000676.1:0-1800 GCA_964423635.1 uncultured Armatimonadia bacterium
GCGATCCTCGATGACGGCCGTCTGGCGGAGTTGATGTACGAGCGGGGCGAGAGTGTGGTGGGCAACATCTACCTGGGCAAGGTGGAGAACACCGTCCCGGGGCTGGACGCCGCCTTCGTCGACTGCGGTATCGAGCGCAATGTCTTCATTCACGTCTCCGACGCCGTGGAGGAAGAGCCCAGCCGTCATCAGATGCGCCACAAGATGAACGGCTTTCCTCCCATCGACCAGGTCATCAAGCAGGGCCAGGAGATACTGGTTCAGGTAGTCAAGGGGCCGGTGGAGCTCAAGGGGGCCCGGGCGACGCGGCGCATCTCGCTCCCCGGCCGATTCATCGTGCTCACCTGCGATGGCCGGGGCGGGGCGGGGGTGTCGAAGAAGATCGCCGACGAGCAGGAGCGGGCCAGGCTCCGCGAGCTGGCCCAGGCCGTGAAGCCCGAGGGTTTCGGCATCATCGTGCGTACTCGCGCCGAGGGCGTGCAGCGCAAGGAACTCGAGGACGATGTCAAGTTCCTCACCAAGCTCTGGCGCTCCATCCAGGGCAAGGCCAAGCAGCAGAAGGCGCCCGCGCTCATCCACGAGGACCTCAGTCTGGTCTTCGAGGTCGTCCGCGATGTACTGGCCGTCAGCACCGCGCGGTTCGTGATCGACGACAAGATCACCTACGACAAGGTCCTCAATGTGGTGGACAATGTCGAGCAGCGTCTGCGCAAGCGAGTGGAGCTGTACAAGGGTGACGAGCCCATCTTCACCCACTTCGGCATCGAGCAGCAGATCGACCGCGCCCTGCACCCCAAGGTTTGGCTTCCCCACGGCGGCTACATCAACGTCGAGCAGACCGAGGCACTGACCACCATCGACGTCAACACCGGGCGCTTCACCGGCAGCAGCCTGGAGGAGACCGTACTGCGGACCAATCTCGAGGCCACCGAGGAGATCGCGCGGCAGTTACGGCTGCGGGACGTGGGCGGCATCATCGTCATCGACTTCATCGACATGGACAAGCGGAAGCACCGCGACCAGGTGACCGCCGCGCTGCGCAATGCCTTCAAGGACGATCGCATGCGCACCCGCATCATGCACATCACCCGCCTGGGTCTGGTGGAGATGACGCGCAAGCGTACCGGGGAGAGTTTGGAGCAGCAGCTCACCACCGTCTGTCCCTGCTGTGACGGCCACGGGTTCGTACTGTCGGCCACCACGATGGCCGGACGTATCGCGGAGGAACTGCGGGTCCGCGGGGTCAGCAAGGAGGCCGAGGCCTTCGCCGTGGTGGCCAATCCCAAGGTGGCTCTCAGCCTTATCGGCCCCGACGGCCACGCCATCGAAGCCCTGGAAGAGGAGGCCTCCGCACTCCTGTACATCCGCAGCGACCCGGGAATGCATCCGGAAAGATACGAGATTGTGCCGGGCACGAAGAAGGATGTCGAAAAGCAGTTCCCCGTCCTGCGCAAGGGCCGACGGGTCAACGTCACACCGGAGGACTTCATCCACGTCCCCGGAGCCTGCCTGGTGGCCGACTACAAGGGGATCGTCGTCGAGGTACCTGAGATATCCTCAGGGCATGATGGTGAGCTCTCGCTCCGCATCACCCGGGGTGATCGCTCCTTTGTCCGTGCGTCACCGGTGGCCTCGAAGTAGTCGGGCGGCTCAGCGCGGCGAATCAGTCTATCGGCGTGGCCCAAGAGCCCACATCCGCATGGGAGTGTCTGCCTGAGAGCGCTCGCTCCCGGCAAGAGCAGCTCGAGGAATCCCCCGGGACATAGCGAGATCCTTCGCCCAAGCGGGGCACGCTCGAGC
>CAYRFY010000676.1:1810-4490 GCA_964423635.1 uncultured Armatimonadia bacterium
CCGCCCGGGCTTGTGACGCCGGCGCTCCAGGATGACATCTTACACGGCAGAACCGGCTTTTCGGCCGGACCTCCAGGGCCGGAGAGCATCCGCCCGGCTCCTGCGCCCCATCCTGCGAAAGGCGGTCGCTCCACCGACGACGGCCGGTCGCGAAGCCGCGTCTCCGCCGGCCGCTGTCCGGGGCTGTTTCGCCACCTGCACACCGCCCATACACCGCCGCCGTGACCGGTATCAGGTGACGCCGTGGACTTCGCTGCCTTCATCCAGGAGCTTGACGACAGGCGTGGTTCCGCGGCGCGGCTGGCGCATCTGTGCACCCTGCCCGCCCGGGAGGCCTCCTTCGCCGAGCTTGCCCACACACTCAACCCCACCGTTCAGGGCATTGTCGACCGGCTCGGCATCGAACGCCTGTGGTCGCATCAGGCCGAGGCCGTCGACCTCGCCCTGGATGGGCATAACGTTGTCGTCGTCTCCGGCACCGCCAGCGGAAAGACCCTCTGCTACACTCTCCCCATCGCGCAACGTATCTACGAGCGCCCGGCCAGCCGGGCGCTGCTGGTCTATCCCACCAAAGCGTTGGCCCAAGACCAGCTCCGCAGGCTGGCCGATTTTGGCGCCGGCGAGGCCTTCATCGCCGCCACTTACGACGGCGACACACCCAGGAACCAGCGGCGAAAGGTGAAGCGAGAAGCGCAGGTCGTTCTGACCAATCCCGACATGCTGCATGTGGGCATCTTGCCGTACCACCATACCTGGGCCGACTTCTTCCGCAGCCTCACCTATGTGGTCCTGGACGAGGTCCACACCTATCGCGGGGTCTTCGGGAGCAATACGGCCAACATCATCCGCCGGCTGCGGCGCATCGCCGCCCACTACGGCTCGCGGCCGCAGTTCATCTGCTGCTCGGCGACCATCGCCAATCCCGCGGAGCTTTGCCTGGCCCTGACCGGGCTGGAGCACAAACTGGTGGACCACGACGGTGCCCCGCACGGCTCGAAGGTCTTCGCGCTCTGGAACCCTCCGGTGATCGAGGCCAAGACCGGCAAGCGGCGCAGCGCCAACCTCGAGGCCTCGGATCTCATGGCCGCGCTGGCCCGGAGCCATGTGCGCCACATCTGCTTCGCCGTCGCCCGCACGCAGGCGGAGTTGATGCTCACCTACGCGAAGAAGGCGTTGGAGGGCAGCGGGCTGGAGCATAAGCTCATGGCCTATAGGGGTGGGTATCTGCCCGCCGAACGCCGGGAGATCGAGCGAAAGCTGTTCGAGGGCGAGCTTCTAGGGGTGACTTCCACCTCGGCCCTGGAGGTCGGAGTGGACATCGGCGGTCTCGATGCGGTCGTGATGGCGGGCTATCCGGGGAGCGTGGCCTCCACCTGGCAGCAGGCGGGCCGGGCGGGAAGGGGCAAGCAGGAGGCCCTGGCCGTCCTGGTGGCGATGGCCGGAGGAATCAACCAGTACCTGCTGGAGCATCCCGAGTACCTGCTGGGTAGCGCCTCGGAGCGGGCGGTCATCGATCCGTACAATCGCTTTATCCTCGGTGGTCACCTGTTGTGTGCCGCCTACGAGTTGGCGATTCGCGACGCCGATAGCGCGCTGTTCGGCGAGCAGATGGAGGAGATTCTGGAGGTCCTCGCGGAGCACCGCTATGTCACCAGGCGCAGCGCCTGGTACTGGATCGATCCGGAAACCTACCCGGCGGCCTGCATCAGCATCCGTAGTGCCTCCGGCGCGGGCTATGACATCGTCTGCGTCCACGGCCCGGACGGCGACAGGTTGCTGGGGACGATGGACGACGCTTCGGCCTTCCGCATGATCCACCAGGGGGCGGTGTACCTCCATGGGGGCGAGACGTACCTCGTCGAGAGCCTGGACCTGGAGCGTCGCGTGGCCCACGTGGTCCGCAAGGACGTGGACTACTATACGGTGCCGATGGTCGCCGCGGAGGTGCGGCTTGGCCGGGCCGATGAGACGCGGCCGCTGCCCGTAGGCGGCAAGCTCTCTCTGGGCGCGGTCTCCGTCAAGTCGGCGGTGATCGGGTATGCCAGGCGCAAGCAGGTCACCGAGCAGGATCTGGGCCAGTACGACCTGCAACTACCGCCCTCCACCTACGAAACGATGGGTTTGTGGTTCGCCGTGCCCCCGCAGGACGTGGACGAGCTCGTCATCAACGGCCACGACCTCCTGGGTTCCCTCCACGCCCTGGAGCATGCCCTGATCCAGCTTCTGCCCCTGTTCGCCCTGTGCGATGCCCATGACGTGGGCGGGGCCTCGAGCCCGAGCCACCCGGACCTCGGCGGCCCGGGCCTGTTCCTCCACGACGGCTATCCGGGGGGAGTGGGAATCTGCGAGGCGGCCTTCGACCGTATCCAGGAACTGCTGGCCGCGGTGGCCGACCGCATCGCCGCATGCCCCTGTGCGGACGGATGCCCCTCCTGCGTGCAGACCCACGACTGTGGCAGCTTCAACCGCCCTCTGGACAAGGGGGGCGCATTGCTTCTGGCCCGGCGCTGGCTGGACGTGGAACCGGAGGCCTAGAGGTGCGCCCGAGAAGTCTGGCCGGCCCGGTTCCTGTCATTCTGGAGCTCCGGCGTCACAAGTGCCGCTTGAGCGAAGAATCTCGCTGAATGCCAGGAGATTCCTCGAGCTGCTCTTACCGGGAGCGGACGCTCTCAGAATGACA
>CAYRFY010000677.1:0-4488 GCA_964423635.1 uncultured Armatimonadia bacterium
GTGGCCGTGTCCGCCGCCGTCAGCCACACCACGAACCTCCCCGCCGCCGCGTCGGTGACCATGATCCCCGAGCACGTCCAGTCCGCGACCTCACTTGCGCTCAACACGCACGCGCCGCCGGGGCGGTCCAGGACCCGCAGCCAGAAAGTGGCCTCACTCAGGTTCACCGCCCGTACCGCAGCGCCGTCGTCCAGCTTCAGCACGTAAGATTCCCTGTAGCTGTCCCCCTGGCGTACCGCGGCATCCACCACCACGGGATAGGCATTCAGCCTCGCCGCCATCGTGGCACTCAACGGATCATCACCTCCATCGCTGCCGCCAAGAGCCGGAGCTCATTGTCCGCCGTCCCGACCGGCAGAGCCCGCGGCCGATGGCCCAGCTCCAGGACGCGTTCGCCCGCCCCGAGTGTGAGCGAGCTTGGCCCGCATCGCACGAACAGCACCCTATCCAAAGCACCGGTCCCGGCCCCCGTCACCACCAGCGTGTCGCAAAGCGCCAGGCCGTCTCGTCCTGTAACCCCCAGGACCAGCCGGTCGGTCAGACCCAGGTCCTCCCCGCGGGCGACCCCCACGGCGAGCCCCTCTTGCAGGGCGACCCCGTCCAGCAGCTCCACCGGCCCCCCGCCCTCACCCGTCAGCAGCAGCCGCTGCGCCAGAGCGTACTGCAGCCCGCCTGTGTCCGGTCCCGCCCCGGCGGACGAAAACGCCCATCGCGATACCAGCGCATGGTCCAGCATGCCCAGGTCCATCAGTCGTTCCCCGTTACACTGAAGTCATCCAGGTAGATGAGCCCGCCCGCGGAGTCATAGACCTCGATGCACACCTCCACCTGTCCCGCGCAATCGCTGATGCCCTCGAGGCCCACCGTCACCTGCGAGTAGTCCGCGCCCACGCTGAATCGCCCCTGCTCGTCCAGACTCCCCCAGCCGCGACGGACCCCGCTCAGGCCACAGCGGTGCCGCCCCAGCCCGACGATCGGCGGCCCCAGTCCCTCCGTGCCCTTGGCGTAGAACCGCAGCGTCGGCGTCCTTCCGGGCGCGCAGGGGAAGGACACATAGTAAAGGTACGGCACCGTGGAGCTGGAGGGGTCCACCTTGTCGCAGTACCCCGTGCCGCCGCGCGCGTGGGCACTGTCGCTCTCGCAGCTCCCCCTCTGTTGCCACTCCCGGCACAGGCCGCCGGTCCGGTCGTGGTTGAGGCTGCGCACCACCGCAAGCGCCGAGAGCAGGGTGGGCGATTCGGTGTCCGCCAGGCGACAGCGGTCCAATAGCAGCGGGCCCCGTACTGCGTACAGGTCCTCGTCGTTGGGCGCCGCATTGCCGCCCGGGTCCCATCCCAGCACGCAGTCGGTGAACTGGCCCTGCCGGGGAAGATACAGGGCGTAGCGACATCCCCAGATATAGGTGTCGCTGCAGACCAGGGGGTACTCGGAGTACAGGCCGAACTGGGCCACGGCCCGACAGCCCTCGAGCCGGGCCCCGCCCGAGACCATCCGGAACCCCACTCCGCCCGCTCCGCCGCAGTAGGCCGAGCAGCCGATGTACCGGGCATCGCTCCCTGCCTGGCTGAAGCCCCAGGCGCTCTCGGGAGAGTAGGCCACGCATCCCTCATAGGTGTTATCGCCATAACCGTTGCTCAGCCCGCGCTCGGAGCTCTCCATGTCGCGTGCCACACACCCGACGACGGTGGCCGGGCACTGAAACCGGACTTCGTCCAGATGCGCGAACTCGGCACAGGTGCACTGCGTGGTGATCGCGCCGGGCAAGAGCTCCATCGTGCCGTCGTGCTCCGCCTCGGTCCCCACGATGCTCACCGAGCGGGTCAGGTTCCACACCTCGCAGCCTTCCGGATAGCCCCCGGAGACCGCGTGCGCCAGAGACCACACCCCGTCGCCGCAGTCGGCGGATAGCACCACGGTCTCGGCGGACGCCCGATGCGCGACCAGCGCCACGGTGTCGCCCGGCTCCCAGCCGCCGTGCTCAACCACCTCAATCGCGGTAGCCCCGCTTGCCACGGCCGACGCTGTGCACGTAGTCGCCGTCTTGGGCCGCCCGGCGAGGTGCAACGTCCCGCCATTGCCGACGCTCAGCAGGCACGAGCCGTCCGAGCTGCTGTGCAGCTCGAGGCTCTGGCGCGCCCCAGGCGCCGTCCCGTCCATTCTCAGCGTGCCTCCGGCCTCGATGGTGAGCGTGCTGCTTCCCGCCAGGCGCAGCCGGTGACTGCCCCCTGCCTCCTCGAATTGCAGCGTCCCGGACACGGCTCCCGAGCCCAGGGCCGCCACCGTCCCGTCCATCCCGACGGTGACCACATGGCCGGCGGCGATGGTGAACGTATCCCCGTCGCCATTGGCACCGTCCCCCGGATACCCCCCACCCGAGCCCCAGGTGGCCGCGCCATCCCAGTCACCCGACTGCACGCTGGTGTAGTTTGCCATCACCGCTCCTCCGAGTCATCGGCAATCAGCGCCTCCCGGTCCACGGCACGCCGATGCAGGAGCTCACCCGCGCGCTGGGACAAGACCGCCACGCCGCGGGCCGAGGTATCCTCCAGCGTCAGCTCCAGATACCGGCCCTGCCCATCATTGAGGGCCACGGCCCACCTCAGTCCGGTCCAGGTCACATTGTCGCAAAGCCATGTTTCGCCTTCGCCCAGGGTCCAGGTTCGCCCAAGCAGTGCGGCACGGATGGTTCCGAGTCTTCCGTCCGCCAAAGTACCCGCCTCCTCCAGACGCCGTCCGCCGTTCCTGGGACCGCGGGCGTCTCGCCCGCAGCCGTTAGCCGTTAGCCGTTGTAGGGCGGCGGTGCCCGGCCGTTCGCCGTAGCCCTCTTTTGAGCGGTGTTTGCCAAGGAGAGAAAAGGCGGCCCGGTAGGGCCGCAGGGAGCGGCGCCGTTGGCCGTTGGCCCTCTCCGCTCTGCCCTCACAGTGCCGTCTCAAACACCACCCGCGCCCCTAACAGCCTGGCCGTGCCGCTCATCGTGTCACTCCCGGCCGTCCCGTCGCGCCGGATCGCCACCGTGCACTGCTCTCCCGGCTGTGGCTTCTCACTCGTCCACGCAAAGGACGTCCGCCACAGCCGCCCCGCCGCCCCGCTGATACTCACCGTCTGGGCCTCGGCAAGCGGTGTCGGCGCCGCATCCACTACGTCCCCCGGCCCCCGGTGGCGACCCAGGAGCTCCAGACGCACGGTGCCGGGAAGGCCCCCGGAGACCCAGTCGGTGTACACCGTCACGGCACCCGAGTGATCCGTGGGACAGCACAGCCCCCAGGCCGCCGCGGCCGTGCTCAGTGCCGGGTAGGTCACGATGGGCTCGGGCAGCTCCGAGCCGAAGGTGCTCACCACGGCGCCGCCGCAAGAGCCGGTCAGACTCTCCGCCGGCCGCAGGTGCACTTCTCTCTCCTGCATGTACTGGGGATGGTCGTCGGCTTCCAGCCCACCCAGCGTCCCGTGCTCGATTCGCCAGTCTTCCCGCAGGCTGCTGTCGATGCCCGACAGTCCGCTGCCGGCCAGACACATGCCCTTGCCCAGCCGCACCGCCTGCGTCACGCCGTCGTCATTGCTCACCGGACCGCCGGCGGTCCTGGCGACGAAGCTCACGGTGCCCCCGGCGGGGCTGCCCGCGTCGGTCCGCGCATGGATGTAGTTCACCACCCCGGCCGTGAGCCCACTGATCGCCTGTTCCCCGGCGGTCTCGCACAGACAGGCGCCCACCAGACCTGCGCCGCTGCTCACCGTGCTGTGGCCCTCGCAAAGCTCCCAGCCCCGGAGCACGCCCTGGCCCAGCAGCTCTCTTGCTAACGCACCACCGCCGCGGTCCACGGCCTGCACCAGCTTGTTCCAGTCACTTGCCCCCAGCACGTCCCCCGTCTGTACGCCGCTATATAGCTTCAGGTATCTGGTAGCCATCACAAGAACTCCGCTCCGAACCCGTGCTCACCGGCGCCCATCACAATGCGCCGGTGTACCACCGCCCCCGCCCCCTCGCCCGTGACATAGCTGTCCGCGCTCACCACCCGTCCGGGTCCGGCCCCTTCTCTTTGTGCCACCTGGGCGTGGCCCCCTTGCCCCGGGGCGAGGAGACTTTGCACTCTCCGCGACAGTGCCTGCAGCCCACCGCTCATGTCCACATCGCCCTCCCTATCACCACGGTCCGGGGCATCGAGCCCGGGCCGTCCCAGAGGTGCCGGAAGGCCACCACCCGGAACGGCCGCACATCTGCACCGAAGCTCAGTACCCCCTGACGGGAGGCCTTCCCCGCGCCCTGCGAGTGGGTGATGATGAACCGGTCGCCCTTGTGGACGCTACGCCCCGCTGTGGCGCACCACAAGAGGTCCGTCTCCGCCGTGACCAGCAGAGCCGGGTGGCTCCTCTGGGCCAGCAGCTCCTGCGCCCGGCGGCGCAGGATCGCGGGGTCCTGCAGATGATCCCGAGCCTCGCAGTGCATGTGCCGCCAGCCGCCGGACCACGAGGGATGCTCCGGGTCCAGGAGTC
>CAYRFY010000678.1:0-2764 GCA_964423635.1 uncultured Armatimonadia bacterium
GGCGAGACGCCCGCGGTCCCAGGAACGGCTACGGCTACGGCAGACGGCAACGGCGAACGGCGGCGGGCAGGAAAGCCCGCCCCACCTACGGCCAAGACCTACGGCTCACACCAACGACACAGACCGGCAACGGCAAACGGCGGCGGGCGAGACGCCCGCGGTCCCAGGAACGGCTACGGCTACGGCAGACGGCAACGGCGGGCGGCGGCGGGCAGGAAAGCCCGCCCCACCTACGGCCAAGACCTACGGCTAACACCAACGACACAGACCAGCAACGACAACCAATCGCCGGCGGGCTCAGCGGCCGCGGAAGGGATCGGCGATCAGTGGCGCGTAGACGTTGCCGTGGTAGAAGTCGCTCACATAGGTTCCCGGCGGGACGATGGCGTCGATGGCCGCCAGGTCCTCGGCCGCTAGTTGCACCTCCAGCGAGGCCAGAGCCTGGGCCAGGTGGTCTTCGGTTCGCGGGCCGATGAGGATCGCCGCCACGCCCGGGCGATTCACCAGCCACGAGTGGGCCAGTTGTGGCAGGCTACAGCCGTGGGCCGCGGCCAGAGGCAGCAGCTTCTCCACCACCTCCAGCGCCTCCGGGGTGATGCGGGCGTTATCCTCTTTGGCACTGGAGAAACGGTGGCCCTCGGGAAACGGCTGTCCCTTGCGGTACGTGCCGGTGAGTATCCCGTAGGCCAACGGGCCCCAGGGGATGATCCCGATGCCCTGCCGGATGCACATCCAGACCAGTTCCTTCTCCACGCAGCGGTCCACCATGTTGTAGGGCGGCTGCTCGGTGACGAAGCGGGGCAGGCCGCGGCGGTCGCTGATCCCCAGCGCCTCCACAATCAGCGTCGGCGGCCACTTGGAGGTGCCGGTGTAGAGGATCTTGCCCTGCTTTACGAGGATCTCCAGGGTCTCCAAGACCTCTTCCAGCGGAGTGCTCAGGTCGACGATGTGCAGTTGGTACAGGTCGATGCGGTCGGTCTTGAGGCGGCGCAGGCTGGCCTCGCAGGCGCGGATCAGATGATAGCGGCTGGCCCCGTGGTCATTGGGGCCCTTGCCCATGTGTGCCACGGCCTTGGTGGCAAGAACGATCTCGTCTCGCCTCCCGCTCTGCTCCAGGGCCTTTCCCACGATCTCCTCCGACACCCCCCGGCCATAGACATCGGCGGTGTCGATGAAGTTGATGCCGCCCTCGAGGGCCTGGTGGATGATGCGCACCGACGCGTCCTCATCGGTGGACCCGCCGAAATTCATGGTGCCCAGGCACAACGAGGATACGCGGACACCGCTGCGTCCGAGCCGGCGGTACTCCATACGGTAGACCTCCCGCAGAGTGCTGTGTGGGGCGAGTACAAGCAACATCGTGCCCTCTGGGTACTTCAACGCGCGGGCCGTGGGCTCCTGCCCGCAGGCGGGCCGGAAGAGGAGTCTCAGTCGCGAGTGCGGCCCGGCGTGGCCCGCGCCCTACAGTGCTGCTCCGGGTGTTGCCGTTGTAGGGCGGGGACCTGTGCCCCGCCGGCCTTTGACGCCCCACGTGGCGCGGTACAGGCCCGCGCCCTACAGCAGCCTCGTGCCCGCCGCGGCGAAGACAAGGGACATTGGCCGTCGCCGGGGAACAGTATTGGCTACGAAGGAACGCTCTCCCCGGAGGCGCACAAGTGACCCGCCTACTGGCTGCTGCTGCCGCTGTGCCCATCCCCACGGAGGTCGGCTACGGGCCCGGCTCCCCCCTACCCGCCAATCAGGAAGCGGAGTTGCGGGCCTCGGCCCTGGTGCTGCAGGAAGCGGAGCGATTCTGCTTCATCTCCTGCGACACCCTCGTCATCCCGCAGGATGTGCTCGAACGGGCCGCCGCCGAGGTCTCCGCCCGCTGCGGGATCCCGCACGGCAACCTGATGATCTGCGCCACCCACACCCACCACGCGCCCTGCACCATCGACATCCTGGGCTGCAGGAGAGACGCCGAGTTTTGCGCGCGCATCGGTCCGGCAATTCTCAGCGCCGCCGAGCAGGCATGTGACGCGCTGGAGAGTGCGGCGGAGGCGGAATTGTGGTTCTCCGAAAGCCAGGAGGCCTCGGTGGGCGGCAATAGCCGCTATCTGTTGCGGGATGGCACCATCGCCTGGTATGCCTACCCGTGGGAGGACGTGGTCCGCCCCACGGGGCCCTTCGACCCGGACATCCCCGTGCTCTCTGTGCGGCGGCCGGATGGGGGTGTTGTCGGCAACCTGTTCTCCCATTCCGTGCACAACATCGGGGCGCTGACAAAGGGCAAGCTCTCTCCTGCCTTCCAGGGGCTGACGGCCCAGGAGCTTGGGCGCCGGCATGGCGGAGTGACTCTGTTTCTTCCGGGGGCTTTCGGCTCCTCCCACAATACCAGCGAGTTCGGCACCGGGCCGCGTACCTGCTCCGTCTCGGGCCCCGAGTGCGTGCACCGTATGGTCCGGGCCGTCGAAGACGGACTGCAACGGGCGGAGCGGTTCTCATCACCGAAGCTGCTCGCCCGCAAGCGGCCGTTCACCTACCGCATGCGACACTTCGACGAGGACAAGGAAAGCGCGGCCGTGGAGTACTGGGCGAACACCTACACGCCCGACAATCCGCAGCCCTTGCAGGACACCTTCGCCCGGATGAGAGCGCAGATGGCTCCCGTCCAGGGGCAGGAGCGGGAGACCACGCTCCAAGTGATGCTGCTGGGAGACGTGGCCCTCGTCGGGGTGCCGTGCGAGATGTTTGCCGCTCTGGGACTGGAGATTCGCCGCCGCTC
>CAYRFY010000678.1:2774-4485 GCA_964423635.1 uncultured Armatimonadia bacterium
CACACGTACGTCATCGGGCTGGCGAATGACACCATCGGCTATGTGGGTGACCGGGCCTCCTACGAGCTGGGTGGATACCAACTCTGGGCCGGTCTGCACAGCCTGTCGGAACCCGGGACGGGCGAGGCCATGGTGCAGCAGGCCGTGGAGATGCTGCGGGAACTGAAGCCGGCGGTCTGCTGAGGGAGGGTCTTCCGGCTCCGGCTAGAGGCCCGCCGGGCGGCCACAGGTGGGTCCCGTGGGGGGTTCGCGGCCTCCATTCGCGTGACAGACGACGGACGGCAGACGGACCCGCGGGCACGGAGGGTGCTCACAGTGTGGGGGGACGGCCGGAAGGATGCCCGGCAGCGGTCGCGGGCCGAGACGGCAGGAACCTGAGGGGGTTGCATATGAGAAGAGCACGCGGAGATGCGAGACATCTGTGGTTGGCGCTGTCGCTTTTGATCCTTGCAGCAATGCCGGTTGCGGCCGATGAGAACAAGGAGGGAGAAGAACAGATGGCTGCCGAGAAGTCTCTGTCCATACGCTGGTTTGGCCAGGCGTGCTTCGCCTTCACCGACAATGAGGGGCTCTGTGTGCTCAATGATCCCTTTCCCGAGGGCTTTGGCTACCCGGCCCCGGATGCGGGGCCCCGGGTCTGTCTGATCAGTCACGAACACAAGGACCACAACTCGGTGGAGAACGTCAAGGGCAGCCCCACAGTGCTCCGCGGCGTCGGGACTCACGAGGCCGCCGGGCTGCAGTTCACCGGGATCGCCACCTTCCACGACAGCGAAGGTGGCGCCAAGCGCGGCCCCAACACGGTGTTTTGCTGGGAGATGGCCGGAGTAAGGATCGTCCATCTGGGCGATCTGGGCCATGAGCTCAGCGACGAGCAGGTGGAGCAGATCGGACGCGTGGATGTGCTGGCCATCCCGGTGGGCGGCTATTACACCATCGACGCCGCGCAGGCAGTGACGACGGCCACGCGGCTGGGCGCCCGTGTGGTCTTGCCCATGCACTATCGGACTTCCGCGGTGCCGCGCCTGCCCATTGGCACGGTGGAAGACTTCCTGACGGCGCTCCCCGCGGACTGGAAGGTCGAGAAGCCCGAGACGCCGACGGTTGCGCTCCGGGCGACGGACCTGGCGGGCGATGCGGTGCGGGTGATTGTGTTGCCCTATGAGTGAGGCCGATCCGCCGCTGACTTAGCGACCTGCGGGCGGAGGAGCAAGTGGCGAGTATCCGTCCCGGACCGAGCAGGCACCCGCGGAGGGCTGTTGGTAACGGACGACGGCGGCTCCCGCCTTGCGCGACCGATCCCGCAGGGCGGGCGCGGCCGTGCGCCTTGTGTCATGCGGTTCTGGTAGCTCCCGCCTGGGGGGCCAAACGGCACGCGGCAGAACGGTTAGCGGGCGGCACCCGGACCACAGGAGGTACATGCCGAGCTTGAGCCCGTCCGGCCGTCCGGTCCGGAGGACCGTTGACGCCGCGCAGCGGCGTCGCCTAGCGACGGGCTTCAGCCCGTCGAGCCGTCCGGTCGGGAGAACCGCTGACACCGCGTAGCCGCGTCCCCCGGCGACGGGACTCGTATGTGTCCAGGGCAGTGGCCCCGCTGCGCGGAGCCCAGCGCCCTTCGGGCGCGAAAGGTGGTGGGCGCCCATATTCCAGGGGCTGTCGCCCCCGGCTAGATGACGCCGCTGCGCGGCGCCGGACGGTCCTGCGGACCTGA
>CAYRFY010000679.1:0-4481 GCA_964423635.1 uncultured Armatimonadia bacterium
CGTAGAGGGCCCCGTCCTGAGGCCGCCCGCGGAGCTCCAGAGGATACGGCGCGTACAGCACCTTGCCGGCGCCAACCGCCGTCTCAATCGGCGCCTGCTCCCAGGCCTCTCTCGGCACGTCGAAGGGCGCCACGGCCGGCGCCTCCGGCAGGCCCAGCTCCGCGCGCCGCTGCCCGCGAGTGGGCTTGCGGGTGGCGTCGAAGCTGATGTCGCCCGAGAGATAGAGGGTCCCGCCGGCCCGGGTCCAGGTCAGGATCTTGTCGAAGGTCTCGTCGGTGGGGCAGTAGGGCACCGGCCAGTACAGCACCTTTGCCGAAGCGGGCAGGGCCGCGATGTCCTCCTCATTCACCATCCCGAAGTTCACGCGCTGATCCAGCAGCAGGTCGATGGCTCGCAGCACCGCGCCATTAAGCTCGTTGAACCGCGGCCCAATCCGGTGCCTGTCCGGAGCGACGACAAACACCTCCGGCGACTCGTAGACCGGCTCGGCCAGCTTGAGCAGTAGCCCGCCCTGGGCCAGCGTGTGCAGCCACGGCTTCGGCGTATTGGAGCAGTGGCGCATCAGCCCCCACGGGAAGATGGATTCATCGAAATCCTTCCAGTCCCAGTTGGCCATGAAAGCGGCGCCCATGCCGGCGGCATAGTGCGCGTAGGTCTGGAAGCGGTGGATGGAGGCCTGTACCGGCTCGCCGAAGGCCCCGTTCACCCGGGCGTCATGGGCCTCCTGGGCCCCCACCGAGAACCCCTTGCCCAAGAACCGGCGGTCGATGAGCTTGACGCCCGAGGCGAAGCCGTCGACCCCGCCGTAGTAGTGCATGTTGGAGAAGTCCGTGTGCTGAACGCCGAGAATCTTGTCCGCCGGCGGCATACTGGGCAGATACCCCACGCAGATCGGGGCTTCCGGATCGCCTCTGCGCAGGCCGTCTACATTCGCCTTCACCCAACGGTTCAGTAGCTCCGTCTCAAATCGCTTGAGATCGGCGGCCCGCACGTCGTCCCAGTCATTGCTCCCCTTGCCCAGCGGCACGTCGGGAAGCGGCGCCTCCGGTGGCTGCTTGCTCCACGCTTCTCGGAGGGCTTCGTCCGTGGCGTAGCGGGCCTTGAGGAACTCGTTCCACAGAGCCACCACGTCGGGCCGGTCTTCCACACCCACCGAGGGCTCGTTTTGCACATCATAGAAGATGCCCGGAACATCCCGGTACCTGCCGGACCAGAAGGCGTTCCAGTCCGCCTGCACCGCCAGCTCCTCGTCGGTCAGCACCGTTCCCATCCAGTCGTGAACGGTGAGGAAGACGGCGACCCTGTGCTTCTGTGCCAGTTGCACGATGGCATCCATCTGCCGCACCAGCCGCTCCGGGCGCTCGCGCAGATCCAGGGGCTGGTTGGTGGGCCTGCCCTCATACCCGCCCTTCGAGTACGGGGAGAAGTGGAGGATTCGCAGGATATGCACGCTGTTTTGGGCCATTTGGGCGAAGTCGCGGTCCCAAATCGCCGGGTTCTCGTTGTCGGAGAAGTACATCATCCCCGTCTGGTTGGTACCCATCAGGAAGGTCGGCCGCCCGTCCACGGTGAGGTAGTTGTCCTTCCAGGCCACGACCGGCCCCGAGACGAGCACCTCCGGACTGCGAATGCAGAAGGCCGACCGCATCACATCGGCCCGCCGCTCTCCCTCGCTGAGCACGGCCTCTACCCGGCAGTAGTCGGCCTCGAGACCGTCCACGGCGACGCTCACCATGACAGTCTCTGTGCTTCCCGGTGCCAGGTCCAGAGACTTCGCCGCGAGCTCGTTGCCCGCGACGCGGAGCGAGATCCTGCGGCTCACCGGGCGGCGGCCGTTGTTGGAAACACGCACGGAGATCTCCGCCGTCTCCCCCGGCTCGTAGCAGGCGAAATCGGTCCTCAACTCGTGCAGGAAGACCTTCTCGCAGATATCGGCGACGACCCGGGCCAGCAGCTTGCGCCGCGGTTCTGTCCTAAGGAACAGGTCTGTACCGTCGGTCAGGCCACTGAAGGCCCAGCTTGACCCTGAATAGTGCCCCGAGTAGTTGTGCAGGATGCTCAAAGCGGTTCCCTGCAGCGTTCCTTCGGCGCAGTAGCCCTCCAGCACGGGTACCCAGCGCCTGTAGACCGCGGGAAATACGGCGCTGTTGACCCCGGTCAGGCCGCAGGAGGAGAAACCCGACAGCGGCCGGTCGAAGGCGTAATCAAGGGCCGTCAGCGACGGGTCGTCGACCCAGGCGGCGGGCCGCAGAGACGTCGCGTGCTCGAGACTCGCGGAGGGGTCGAAGACCCCGATCTGGTGAGGCTCGAGCCCCATCTGGTCGCCGGGCTTGCCCGTCCGGCTGTTGATCCGGCGAAGATCGGGCTGGGTCCTGGGTTCATCCATCTCCGCGGCCGTGACCTCGGGCCCGCTCGTCCCCGCCCAGCCATCCTCAGTCAGCGCCAGCGGCGAGTCGAAGGCATAGCCGTCGGTGGAAAGGAAGCTGCCGCCGGCCTGCAGGTAACTCAGGAACGTCTCCCTGGCGCCCTGCGGGAAGTAGGGCCCGAAGGGCAGGATCACCACGTCCAGGCGCTCCGGTGTCATCACCTCCGCGCGAGCCAGATCACCGGCCTCGAGCACGGTGACTCCGAAGCCCTCGGCACGGAGTGCCGCGGCCAGGTCGGCCGGGGTGTGCGCCGTCTCGAAGTCGTTGGGAAGGCCTTCGCCCATATCAAGGACGCCCACCGTCCCCCGCTCTCCGGACTCGATCTCCAGGTCGGCCGTCACCGGCAGCGGCACCGGCCTCTGGGCCTCCCCCACCTCCCACGCCATCTTGTCTACCGTAACCTCGAAGTCCGCGAAGTTGCATCCAATGAGCATGTGGTCCACCGTCAGCATCTCTCGAGTGCCCTGACCACGACCGTCGAAGCGGAAGCCCGAGACCGGAAGTCTGGCTTCGTGCCATCCCACCGTGGCCTCGGCCAGGTCCTTGCCGTCGAGCTGGACGCGCTGCACCCAGGCATCGCCATCCGCCTCGAACAGCCAGATGTGCATGGCGGCGCCCGGCGCCGCGGCGTGCTTGTGCACCCAAAGACGTAGGGCGCGGGCCCCGGCGGGGATGCTGCAGGGAGCGCTGATGTTCCCCCAATTCGGCGTGCTATCGGAGTATTTCAGGCGCATGCCGGTGCCCTCACGGGCGTATTCGGTGTCGGCGGATACCTGCGGCGGATTGCCGCCGTCCAGGTTCGGGCGCCAGACGGAGACGTCCTCGAAGTCGTGCAGTGGGACCTCAACGGCCATGGCGGCCACTCCCAACATGAACAGGGGCAGTAGGTGCAATGACGACATGGCAAGACCTCCAGCCAGGAGATTGGTGGTTATTTCGCTGCTCCGTGCGGCAAGGCCTCCGCGAACGCTGCGGCGAAGGAGTCTGCGAGAGATCGGGCCGGGAATCCCGCCTTCGCCGAGACTGTCATTCTGAGAGCGTCGGCTCCCGGAGGGAGCGGCTCGAGGAATCTCCTTTGGTATCGCGAGATCCTTCGCCCAAGCCGCACAAGCTCGAGCTTGCGCCGCCCGGACTTGTGACGCCGGCGCTCCGGGATGACATTTCCGCGACAGGCCCAGCTTTCCCGCCGCGCCCCTGGATCCGGGATTCCAGGCCATCCGACACAGGGAGTTGCGATACATGCTGACCCGCCTGCTGTGGGCGCTAGTGACGTCCTTGGGAACCGCCGCGTTGTCCGCCGCCCCCGTCGCTGTGTACCAGTCCGAGGCCAACTTCGCCGAGTACCGGGGAGTCCACCAACAGGCCCTGCGGCAGTGGCTTTCCGACCAGGGACAGGCCTTCGCTGTCATCGGTGACGCACAGGCCGCGGATGTGGCGCAGCTTGCCCCCTATCCGCTGGTGCTGGCCTCCAGCTCCTACATCGTCCCGCCCGGGGCGATGCGTGGCTTGTCCGCCTACGTGCAGGCCGGAGGGCAGGTGCTCTGGTTCGACTCGCCGGCTCGGGTCCGCTCGCCGGAGTTCCGGGCCCTGCTGGGCCTCGGCGCTCAGACCACCTATCTGAGCTCCACCGATTGTACGCTGCGCAGCACTGCGGCCACACACCCCCTGTCATCCACGCCACAGGAGCTTCCGCTGGCGTCCTTCGTGGGCAACTGCGCCACCTCGGCGGCCGAAGACGCCCTGGTGCTGTATGAGGCTGTGGTTACACCCACAGGAGGCGGGGAACAGAGGCTCCCCGCAGTCGTGCTGGCCAGGAGCGGCGGTGGGGTGTGCGTTACCTTCAACTGGCTGCCCTGGCTCTCGCCCAATGAAGGGCTCCAAGACCTCCTGAGCCAATCCCTGGACTATCTCCTCGCCCGCCGAGAACTGCAGCAGGCCGACCTCGTAGCCCGTTGCCGGACACGACGTGTCGACACCCGCCAGCCCGAGCCCCTGCAGGTCACCTGCGCGGTCTTCACTCGACGCGCGGCAGCGGACACTCCCGCCACGGTGCGT
>CAYRFY010000680.1:0-4478 GCA_964423635.1 uncultured Armatimonadia bacterium
AATCAGTCTTCGTTCTCCTCGTCATCACAGTCGTCATACCACTCGACCCGCGGGTACTGCGGCGGGCTTTCCCCCACGCTCTCGGTGACCCTTGGGTACTCGGTCTCGGGTACCGGCTCGCCGATGGCGATGACCTCGATCTGATGGTACCAGTCATCGCCGAAATCGAACCAGTACCAAAACTTGGTGCCGATCTCCAGGAGAAGGTCCGCGAGCCGTGTGTCCTCCGCGAACGCGGCGACGATCTCGCCATGGAGTGCCCCCAGCGTGTGCTCGCCGCGGATCGCGATGGTGCGCGCGATGCCGCTCTTCTTCGTCTGGGGAAACCTCCAGCCGCGCCCCTCCAGTAGCTTGACCTCCAACGTGAACAGCCTCTTTTTCATGTGCTGCCCCTTCGAGCGCGCTACTCCTCCTCCGGCTCCTCGTCGCCGCAATCCTCGTCTTCATCCTCGTCCCAGTCCTCAAACTCATACTGCGGAGGACTGTCGCCCTTGGCCTCCGTCATCCGGGGGTACGTCACGTCCGGGTCGGCCTCGCCCACAGCCCTTACCACCAGCTTGTGCTCCCAGTTGTCGCCGAAGTCAAACAGGTACCAGAACCTGTCGCCGACCTCAAGGTGCAGCTCATCCAACAGCGTCTCCGGTGGGCGCGTGTCGGTCCTGCCTCTGGCGCCGAAGAACGGGTTGCTGATGTTCACCGTGCTCTTGCGGTCCTTCGCGGCCGTGGCGAAGCGGAACTCGTACAGGTGCGACGAGTCGTCGCGGTCGAAGGCGCGAAAGACTGCTCGGTGCAGGACTTCCAGGTCCTGGTCACCCCGGACCTCTAGGGTGCGGGTGATGGACGTCCGGCGCTTGCCGGGGCCCTGATCGACAAGCCAGCCCAGTAGCGTTGTTTTGATGGTGTAGACCTTCGGCATCGCTCTGTCCCTCTGCCAGGCCTGCCGTCCTCGGTGGTGGCGGCTCCCTCCTGCCGCTTTCGCCGGAGGGAGCCGGTGAAGGCGGCGGTCTCCTACAACTCCACGATCTGCCCGGTCTCGGCGGACTGCTTCTCAGCCGTGACCAGCCGTACCGCCTCGCGGGCTTCGAAGGGCTGCACGCGCTCGGGCTGCTTGCCCTCGGCGATGCAGGCGGTGAAGTACTCCAGCTCCTGCTGATAGCCGGTGGTGGCGCGGAACTCGGGGGTCACGGCCTCGCCATCGAAGGGCATCCAGGTCAGGGTCGGGTCGTTGCAGGTGGAGAAGCTCAGGCAGCCCTTCTCACCGAGGACCTCGAAGGCCATCTCGAACGGATAGGTCTGGGGCATGGCCCAGCCGCCCTCCACGACGACCACCATGTCACCGCCGCCGTAGAGATAGTGGCTGATGGTGTGATCGACCTTAGGGCCGCCCTCGGTGATGGCGCCGATCTGTGAGAACACGGCCCTGGGCATGCCCAGAATCGACTGGACGAAGTCCGCGTCATGGATATGCAGGTCCAGCAGGGCGCCGCCGCTCTTGGAGATATCGTTGAGCCAGCCGCCCTGGCTCCAGAACGGGGAGGCCGAGACGCGGGTGAACTTGAGGCTCACCAGGCGGCCCAACTGCCCGCTCTTGATCATGTTGGCCAGCACCTCGTACTCCGGCCAGAAGCGGATGCACTGGGCGATGAACAGCATCTTCCCGTGCTTCTCAGCGGAGGCCAGCATGGCGTCGCAGGCGGCGACGTCCAGAGCCATCGGCTTTTCGCAGATCACGTTCACGCCGCCGGCCATGGCCGTCTCCGTCATCTGTGGGTGCAGGAAGGTGGGCAGACAGACGTCGACGGCGTCCAGGCCCCCGGCGGCCAGCATGTCGTCCAGAGAGCTGTAGCGCTGCACGGCGGAGAGGTCCAAAGCGGCGGCGTCGCCTACATTGCCACCGATGGCGTTGGCCGAGGCGGCGATGCGATCGACCTCCTTGTCCGCAACCGCCACAACCTGTGCGCCCTCTACGTTCTGCCAGGTCCCGAAGTGCTGCTGACCGATGAACCCCATTCCGACAATGCCGATCTTGACCAACTCAATCGCCTCCCAGTGGACTTGATCCGTGAGGCCGGCCGGTGAACAGGTGCGGGCGCCAGAGCGGCCCGCCGCACCTGCGCCCCCTCGGCACCCGGCCGGGCCTGTGATTGTCTACGCCGGTCATTTCGCCATTACGGCCAACATACCTGCCCGCCACCTCGCCGCCGCTGCCTATCTTGCGCTCTCGCCGCCGGCGCGCGCGCCGTCCACGGGCCTGCAGTCCTCAACGGCCATCGCCCTCGTCGCTCCGGAGGTCGCCGGGGCCTTGGTGCCGAATGGAGGACCGTCCTTCCGACGAAGAACATCCTCCGGAGGCCCCCATGAGCGCGTTCCTTTTTGCCCTGCTCATACTGTATCCCTCAGGCGCCTGGTGCCAGGAGCAGGCAGGCGCTCCCACAGTGGACGAGCACAGCCTCCTCGTGGCCCATTTCGACACGACCCTCGACGCCGACTTCGCCAAAGGCAGCGCCGCGGCCGAAGTCTCCGGGGCCGAACTGGTGGAGGGCGGCAAGTGGGGCAAAGCACTCTCGCTTGGAGACGGGCAGTCCCTGTCTTTCGACGCCTGGGGTAATATCGACATGGCCTCCGGGACGCTGTCCTTGTGGGTCAAACCGAGCTGGAAGGCGCCCACGGAGCGTTCGCACACCTTGCTCTCCATGGGCCTGGACGGGGAGCCCGCGGGATACTTCACACTCAGCCAGGGCTGGTGGGAGACCGGTGGCGGAGCCGGGCGGATGTACTTCATCTACGACAACCAGAGCTACATGCACGCCAGCACCGACGCGATGATGGCCAAGGGCGAGCACCTCAATGACTGGCACCACATCGTCCTCACGTGGCAGGAGGGCTCGCCGGGGTCCAACGCGATCTACATCGACGGCCGGCAGGTGGCGCGGACCGTTCGGGACTGCCCGGCCGTTCGCAGGCCCCGCACCCGGCTGCTCGTCGGCTCCGATACCGCCTCGGGGATGGCGGGCGGCCGTTTTGCCAACGCGCTATTGGACGAACTGTGCATCTATAGCCGGGCCATGACGGAGAAGGAGGTCCTGGCGCTGTACAAGTCCCAGGAGGCCGATTGGGAGCAGGTACTGGCCCGGGAGTGGGCCTGGCTCACGGATGTGCTCGCCGGGCCACCGCCGACATTTGCCCGCGACGACCAGGGGCGAATCCTGGAAAGCCGCGCCCTGCTGGACGAGGGCAGTGGCTGGGTGGACAAGGACGCCGCCGATGAGCGGGTGGCGAAGATGAAGCGCGCGGGGTTCAATGTCTATATCCCCTGCGTCTGGCACGGGCGCGGCACCTGGTGGCCCTCCCAACTGGCGGCCCCCGAGGGCTCTTTGGCCGACCGCATGGAAGACCGAGACCCGCTGGAGTACCTCATCTCCCAATGCCACGCGGCAGGGATTGAGGTCCATCCCTGGTTCTGTGTGTCCAAGCGCGAACGCGACCTGCATCCGGAGTTCGTGGAGGACGGGACACCCAAGGGCTTCTTCGACGTCCACCGCCCGGAGTTCCGGGACTTCATCGTCGGCCTGATACTGGATGTGATCTCCCGCTACGAGGTAGATGGGATCAATCTGGACTACATCCGTACCGGGGGAGTGTGCACCGGGCCCAGGTGCTATGAGGAGTATCGCGCCCGGTTCGGCACCGAGCTTCAGGAAGACCTTAAGCTCAAAGAGCCCGACGGCTCGCCCTGCGCTCGGGTAATCCTGTGGCAGGACGAGGCGGTGGCCGACATCGTGCGCCGCGTGGCCGAGGAGGGCCGCCGGCTGCGGCCGAATCTGGTGGTCAGTGTCGATGGCCACATCCATCCGCCGACTACGGCGCCCGGCACCGACGGGCGCAACGAGAGGCCCTGGATCCAGGCCGGATGGGTGGACGTGGTCTACAACATGGACTACGGCCGGACCCTGGCCTTCGCCCGTGTCGACGCGGTCCGAGCGGCGCTGGACAGGCCCTGCGCCGTGGTGGACCTCCCCGGCAACTACGAGAGAGATGATGACGGCAAGGTGGTGCCGCGGGAGGGCAAGCTGGTGGCCGATCAGATCGCCTACTGCCGGCGCAAGTGGCCGGGGAACGGCGTGGGACTGTACTTGTACAGCATGCTGGACGAGGCCCAGATAGAGGCGCTGCGTGCGGGGCCTTTCGCCGAGGATGCCGTGCCCCACTGGGTGCGGTAGATCCTCCGCCGTCGCTGTGCCCTTGTAGGGCGGCGACCTGTGCGCCGCCGCCGTTGGCTGACCCCGTGGCGCGGTACAGGCCCGCGCCCTACAAAGCGGCAGCGCGTCGGCGTTGGCCGTTGCCCCCTCCTCCCGTCTCCGCGGCCGTACCGCGGAGTAAGGGAGAGGGGGCGGGCCCGGAGGGCCGGGGGTGAGGCGCCGTGGCCCTTGTAGGGCGGCGACCTGTGCGCCGCCGCCGTTGGCTGACCCCGTGGCGCG
>CAYRFY010000681.1:0-2082 GCA_964423635.1 uncultured Armatimonadia bacterium
GGCCAACGGCCAACGGCCAACGGCCAACGGCCAACGGCCAACGGCCAACGGCACGGAGTCGGGCTGGAAAGCCCGATCCCGCAGGGCGGGACGACGGCCAACGGCTTGGTCGCGGCCCCTGAACTTGCTTCAAACGTCAACAAATGCGCCCATGTAGACCTCTAGTACCAGGCGGAGCCCTGCTGGACCTCCGGGTCCTGCTCCTCCGCCTCGGGGTCGTAGGTGAAGCCGTGATGGTCGGCGGCGCGGTGAGCCGGCTCGTCATCGAGCTGCCACGGCTCGCTCTCGCTGAACACCGGCCTGTCGTTGAAAGTGTTCTCGACGGCGCCGCGACTCTCCAGATGCTTCATGCAGCCGACGATGCAGCCTCTTGCCCCGCAGGCGGCCACGGGGTGTGAAGCGAGAGCCTGGAAGCCCGGAATCGTGGGGAACATGGCATACCCCAGGTCCCAGGCCTCGCGCCAGGTGACCTCCTGCTCGTCCACGGCCATCCGCATGCCCGGGAAGCGGCGGGCGAAGAAGGGACTGCTCTTCTTGTTCAGCCCGAAGTGCGTGAGCTTGCACTTGCCCAGGTCCAGATCGCCCCACTCGATCCTGTGCCCCTCCACCTCGATCCCCACCGCCCTGTCCCGGTGGATGGCGCCGGCGGGGCACTCGGCCACGCAGCGCTTGCAGCGGTCGCAAAGGACCCCCGTCACGATGGGATCCGGCTCCAGCCGGGCCTCGGTGAGGACCACGCCCAGCCGCTGGCGGGGGCCGAACTCCGGAGTGAGGAACACCTTGGACCAGCCGATCTCCCCCAGGCCGGCGAGCGTGGCGGCGATGCGGTGATGCACGACGACCTCCCTTTGCGGCATCCCCGGCGCAGGCGCCGGCCCGCGCACGCCCCACTCGCGACTGGTGGCGCCTGAGCTCACCTGGGCCGCGTCGAAACCGCTTTGCTCGATGAAGCGGGCAATGCGGTACCCCGCCTTCCCCAGCATGCCATTGAGCCCCGCATAGCAGAAGATCGAGTACGAGGGCCAATGGGTCCCCTCGTCGATCCCGCGGTACGAGCCGCGCAGGATGCGCTTGGCAAAGACCACCACCGAGCGGGCGCGGGGCATGATGTTCCGCGGATGCATGTCCGGCGGCGCGCCGTCGAAGCGCTCGATGTTCGCGACGCCGATCTTGTCCACCAAAGCGACGTTCAGAGCGAAGTCGCGCAAGGCCTCTGTCGTCAGCATGCTCACCGCCCCCCCTGCTTCGCGGCGCGGAAGGGAGTGGCGAATCTGCGCGTCACGGCGCCAATCTCCTCGAGGTGGGCGACGCAGGCCCTCCCGCAGGCGGCTCCGAGCCGGAAGGGCTCCGTCCCGCCTGAGTACGGCAGATGCGTGATGCCCGTCTTGCACACCCGGCAACTCTCGATGTGCAGCGGGTACCACGAGGCGCAGCCCTCACACAAAGGCGCCTCATGCCGGGACCCGGTGTCCATGGCCTTCGCGGGGCACGCCGCGGCACAGGCCCCGCAATCGTCGCAGATCGACCCGGAGAAGATTGGGTCGGGCTCCAAGATGGCGTCGGTGAGAACGATCGTGAGTATCTGCCTGGGCCCAAACTGCGGTGTCAGCAGCCACTTGCCGCGCCCGATCTCGCCGAGCCCCGCGGCATGGGCGGCATAGTCGAACTCCAAGATCACATTGGGCTCCTGCCTGTCCACTGAGACGGCCACGCCCTGATGGCGCTGGTCCCCCGGCTGGCGGAACAGCGGCGTGGCCTCCCACCCCTCGGCCTCCAAAGCGCGACAGATCAGATAGGTGCTGTCCACAGCGACGGCCGAGGGAATGCCGCCGGCCAGAGTGTGCCAGGCCATCCCAGATTCCACCCCCGCCAGCGCTCCACGGTTGATACTGAAGGCCAGGACGACGACGGAGCGCGTCCCCGGCTGGATCGCCAGAGGGTCGGCGTCCGGGGGTACCTCGGCAAACCGGCTCACCGGCGCGATGCCGATGAGGTCGGCGCCCAACTCCAGTGCGCGTTGCTTGAACCCGGCGGTATCCATACGGACAGTCCTTTCCAACAGGATAGAAGCGGATGGACGGC
>CAYRFY010000681.1:2182-4477 GCA_964423635.1 uncultured Armatimonadia bacterium
GCGGATGGACGGCAACGGCGACGGCGACGACAGAGGAACAGGATAGACAGGATAACGGCGGATAACTGCGGATGACTGCAACGGCGACGGCAACGACAGAGGAACAGGATAGACAGGATAACGGCGGATAACTGCGGATAAGGACGACAACAAACAGGATGGCCAAGGCAACGGCGGGTAGCTGTTACGCCACGCGCCACGGCCGCGACCGCCGTTGCCGTTCCCCCCTCTCCGAGCGCCCGCCGTGCGGGGGCGTGAAGGAGAGCGGACGCGGGTGAGGCGTCATCAGTGCCGTGGGCCGTAGGCCGTGCCGTTCACCCCCCTCCTCCCGTCGGCCGCGGTGTGTGCGGGCGTAAGGGAGAGGGGGGCAGGGGGGCAGGGGGGTGAGGCGGCCGTCCGCCACGGTCATTGCCGCCGTCCTTACGGGGTCGGGCGGCGGTCGAGGCAGAGCCCCGCACCCAGCGCGGCAGAGAGGTTGCGGGCGGATCGGCCGATCGCCTCGCCCATCAGCGCCCGATGGTTCTCATCCGCCCTGAACGCCGGACAGGACACCCCGAGCGCCGCCAGGACATGCCCGGCAGCAGGGCCTCTGACCGGCACAGCAATGGCACAGACCCCTCCCGGCCGACAGAACTGGGCCAGGCCCGCCTCCCTGATCCCGCGCAGCTCGTCCTCCCAGCGCGCCAGATCCCACCCGGCCTCCTGGGACGTCACGCTCCCGCCTGCGCGGTGACGCTCGATGATCCCCGGCCAAGAGGCCTCGTCACCGTCGGCAACCAGGACGCGACCCGTCGCGATCGTAAGCGGAAAGGGATACTCGCGCCGCGGAAACTGTGCCGTGACCTCGCCGGGGCCCACTGCGAAAGCGACCATCACGGCCACCTCTCCAAGGAGGACCGTCAGGACCGCCGACTCGCCGGTGGCCGCCACGACCGCGTCGAGATGCGCGCCGGCCAGGCGTGGCAGGGCCGCTACAGGGTCCCAGGAGCCGGCGAGGACCGCGGCTCCCGGCCCGATCTGATAGCGGCCGGCATGGTTGATCAAGTACGCCCGGGCTGCCAGCGTGGAGGCGATATTGTGCACCGTCGAGGCATTGAGCTCCAGCCGGGCGGCCAACTCAGGGGCGGTTAGCGGCCCCTCGGCACTGAGGGCCTCGAGCACGTCCAGCGCGCGGTCCAGGCACTGGATCCGGCCGCGTCTCTGAGCCATAAGGTGAGCTCCGCGAAGGATGAGAGATTGCACAATACCGATAATGCGCGCATAATATGCGACATGCGGGGCCGAGTCAAGGCACTAGCGCAGCGGGCAGGAGGTGTCGGACAACGGAGAAGACCGCGTGGGGTTGGGGGGATCGGTGGGGGGGAGAACCGGGACTGCCGGAGACGCTGAACAATAGTGTCGGTGGATGTTTACAGAACCGTTACTCCGGGTATAGATAGCTCAGACCACTCCCGTTGTGTCTGCCCCGCTGTCCGGTGGCACGTACCGTTTCCCGGCGGTCGTGCCACCAACTTTTTTCCCCTGCTGGAAACATCCGCTCACTGCGCAGGCATCTCCCCCTCACGCCGGCAGGCGGCCGGGCTCACCGGGGCGTCCGGAGGGCAGAGCGGCAAGGGGCCTATGGCGTGGAGGCCACCGTGCCGATCCAGGCCCCGACGATCGCGGCGGCCCAGCAGAGCGGCTCGACCCACCGGCGTGGGTCGACGTCGGCCACGATTGCCACCGCGGCGACGGCCATGAGAGCGGCGCCGGTGAAGCACAGCACCCCGGCGACGGATCCGGCTACTGAAGCCAGAAGCGTGGCGGCGAAGCCCGGGCTCTCGTCCGAGGCGGCGCGGGCCGCGAGGCGGCGCGCCCTCAACCCCAGCACGAGAACGCCCACACCCGGCAGACAGATGACCGCCAGTACGGCGTCCAGGCCCAGTGGGATCGGCCAAGTGGGGCCGAGGATGCGGTGGTGGGAGACGGTGAAGTGGAGGGCAATGGTCGCCAGGGCCGCGCAGGTCCATGCGGCGCCGAGGACGATGAGCGCGACCCCGAGTTTTCGCCTCCAGGCGGGCATGGCGGCTCCTGTGATGTGGGTCGGGTGCCGCCCCTCAACCGTTGTGCCGCGTGTCGTTGGGACCGGACGACATGCGGCCGGCCCCGCCTTCGAGTTGCGCGGAACAGATACGAAGGCCGTCGCTGGGGGGGCCCCGCTGCGCGGGGCCGGACGGTCCTGCGGAGCTGACGACGACGACGGCAACGGGCAACGGGCAACGGGCAACGGGCAACGGGCAACGGGCAACGGGCAAC
>CAYRFY010000682.1:0-4465 GCA_964423635.1 uncultured Armatimonadia bacterium
CATTGCGACAACGGGGAGGGGGTGCGCAAATAGCGCTCCCCCTTACCCACTACTCGCGGCGAATGTGGACGTTTCGCCCGGACCTCTACGCCCCCTGCCCGCACCCGGCGGAGCCGCCCAGGCAGCCCCGGCAGTCGGCATCCGTGAGGTCTGCGTCGGTGACGTCGGCATCGGTGAGGTCCGCGGACCGCAGGTCGGCCCCGTGCAGGCGAGTCCCCCGCAGACAGGCGCCCTTGAGGTTGCTGCCGCGCAGGTCGGCCTCGGAGAAGTCCGTCTCGGCAAGATTGGCGCCGCTGAGGTTGGCGCCCCGCAGGTCGATCCCTCGCAGGTCCATGCCCGAGAGGTCCGCTCTGTCGAGGTTGGTGCCGCGCAGGTCGGCCCCCGCGAGTTGAGCGCCCACGAGCCTGCAGCTCATGAGGTTCGCACCCCGGAGGTCGGCGTCGCGCAGGCCGACGGCGTCCACTTCCATACCGGCCAGGTTGGTGCCTCTGAGGTCGGCCCCGTCCAGCTTGATGCCCTTCAGGTCGAAACCCGCCAGATTGGTGCCCCGCAGGTCGACGATCTCCTCGGGCGCCCTCTCGCGCCACCAGTTCCATGCCTCGGGGCCCTGCATCAGTATCGACAGATGTGCGGGGTTTGCCATAGGACGTCTTCTCCTTGTAGGCCTACGATGCGGCCGGTCCGGCACTCGTCTCCGTGCAGGTGAGCAGGGGAGGGGGGTGAGGCACCCTCCGCCGTTCCCCCTCCCGCTGCTTGAGAGACGACGCAGGGCGGACCGCCGTGCGAGCGAGGGCCTGCGGCGGCCACTGATGCAGGCTCGGTGGACCTCGCCCTTGCATGATGCCCGCGTGGCGGGAGGCGCCGGTATTCACCTCTCGGAGGCCCTCCGGGCCTCTTGCGGGAGAGGTGGACAACGGCCACGGCGTGCGGGTCAGAGACCCACAGGCACGGGGGTGACCTGCCCTCCTACCCCCCCAGCCGGATCTTCACCGTCTCCCCGTGTAGCGGCAGGCCCTCGGCCTCGGAGAGCTTGAGAATAGTCTCGGACAGGTACTCGAGGCCCTGCTTGCTCAGGAGCTGGAAGGTCGGCTTCTTGATGAAGTCATCGGTCGACAGCCCGCTGAACATCTTGGCACACTGGCCGGTGGGGAGCACGTGGTTCGTGCCCGAAGCATAGTCGCCCGCCGGCACCGGGGCGTATGGGCCAAGGAAGATGCTGCCCGCATGCTTGATGCGCGGCAGGACCAGCATCGGCTCCCGGGTGATGATCTCCAGGTGCTCGGTGGCGTAGTCGTTTGAGAAGTCGATGGCCTCTTCGAAGGTGTCGGTGACGATGATCGCGGAGTTGTTCTCCAACGCCGGGGCGAGGATCTCGCGCCTGGGGATGTTGACGAACCGGGCCTCGATCTCCTCGGCCACGGCCAGGGCAAGATCGGCGTCGTGAGTGACCAGCACCGCGGCGGCGTCCTGGTCGTGCTCGATCTGGGAGAAGAAGTCCATAGCGATCCAGGCCGGCTCGGCGGTCTCGTCGGCGAGGATCAGGATCTCGCTGGGCCCCGCGGGAGAATCGATGCCCACGGTCCCGAACACAGCCATCTTGGCGGCGGTCACGTACTTGTTTCCGGGGCCCACGATCTTGCCCACCTTGGGCACCGCGTCGGTGCCGTAGGCCATGCTGGCCACGGCCCAGGGCCCGCCGATCTTGTACACATCGGCGCAACCGGCGATGTCCGCGGCCACCAGAGAGGTGGCATTGGCAACCATACCCGTGTCCGGCGGGGTGCAGGCGATGATGCGCTCCACTCCGGCGACCTTCGCGGGAATGATGGTCATCAGGACGCTGGAGGGGTAGTTGGCCTGGCGGCCGGGGATATAGCAGCCGGCGCTCTCGAGCGGGCGATTGACGCGCCCGGCGAGAATGCCCGGAGCGATCTCCACGGACCACATCTCCCGCTCGAGCTGGGCGGTGTGGAACTTCTCGATATTGCGGGCGGCGAACTTCAAGTGCTCCACGACCTCGGCGCCCACGGCCTCGTAGGCGGCGGCGGTCTCCTGGGCAGTGACCTTCAGGTCCGCCGGGCTGATGTCTTCCTTGAGCTTCTTGTAGTGCTCCAGTGTCACCTGATCGCCGCGCTGCCTGATGTCCTTGCAGATATCGCGCACGCTCTCGTAGATATCGCCGATGTCCTCCATGGAGCGCGACATGATGGCTGTCTTGCGTTCCGGCGTGAGTTCGCAAAGCCGCTCAACCTTGATGATGGCCATAGGGACGGCCTCCTACCGAGAAGTTCTCCGGACGCCCCAGGATACAACCGGGGCCGTGGTTACCGCAACACGGAAGGTGCATTGGCTTGCTCATTTGGGGCAGAGGCGCTGTGTGGACGCACTCCGGGTCATGGCGCCCGGCGGACCTCCGCGGACCGCGGGGAGACCGAAGTTGGCCCTCCGTGCGGGGCTGCTTCCGTTTCTGCCTCCCGTCGACACGCCAAACCCCGGGGCTTGATTGCCCCGGGGCGGTGGCTGGATCGAGTTGCGAGACGACATGCGCGGCCGGGTTCTCCCCGGGAAACGGAGACACCAGGCATGGGACAGGTCGCTCACGGCCGGCGACCTGCGGCGCCGGTTCGGCCACTTTCCTGCCGGTCACCGCTGTTACCCTGGCCGGCGGCCCGCGGGAAGGGTCTGGCTACACCTTGTGGGCCACCGTTACCGCCTCGGCCAGCGCGATAGTGCCACTGTACAGCGCGCGGCCCACGATGCAGCCCTCGAGGCCGAAACGCTCGAGCCCGCGGAGCTTGCGGATATCCTCCAACGTTGTCACCCCGCCCGACGCGATCACAGGGATGCCGACGGCCTGAGCCATGGCCTTCATCGCCGGGATGTTGGGCCCGCCCAGCATGCCGTCGGTATTGATGTCTGTGAAGATGATCTTGCCGACCCCGAGTTGCTCCATCTGTTTGGCCAGCTCGAGGGCCTCCACATCGCTGGTCTGCGTCCAGCCCTGCACCGCCACGCGACCGTCGCGGGCGTCGATACCCACGATGATCCTGTCCCCAAAGCGTTTCAGACACTTTTCCAGCTCAGGTCGATTGGAGATGGCCGCCGTCCCAAGGATCGCCCACTTCACTCCGGCGTCCAGGACGCGAGCCACCTGCTCCACAGTACGCAGCCCTCCCCCGAGTTCAACGGGGATGGGCACCGCCGCGATGATGTCGCGGACGGCCTCGAAGTTGGCGGAGGTACCCGAGACGGCGCCGTCCAGGTCCACGATGTGGATCATCTCGGCGCCGTCGTTGGCCCATCTCCGCGCCACCTCCGCCGGATCGTCGGAGAACACGGTCTTGGCGTTCATGTCGCCGCGCTGCAGACGAACACACTTGCCCTCAGACAGGTCTATGGCTGGGATCACTAGCACGGTTGTGGTCCTCACTCCTCAGAACGGACGTATTCAGACCTTCTCGAAGGCCTGCGAGGGACCGCCGGCCGGGCGGCCATAATCCCTGCGAGTGGCCAAAGGCGCCCCACACTCACCTCGCCAACGCGGCGAAGTTCTCCAGAATGCTCAGCCCCACGGACTGGCTCTTCTCCGGATGGAACTGGCTGGCAAACACGTTGTCGCGCCAGATCGAGCTGCAGAACTCGTACCCGTAGTCCGTGGTCGTCGCGACGACGGAGGGATCGTCGGGAACCACATAGTATGAGTGCACGAAGTACACGAAGGCCCCCTCGGGGACCCCCCGCAGCAGCGGGGCCTGCGACTTGATGCAGATCTGATTCCACCCGATCTGCGGTATCTTCAGCTCATGCCGAAACCGCACGACCTTACCGGGGATGATCCCCAGCCCGGGGTACTTGCCGCCCTCCTCGCTGGAATCGAAGAGCATTTGCAGCCCCAGGCAGATGCCCAGGAACGGCTTGCCCGCGCGGACGGCATCCTTGACGGCCACGTCCAGGCCGCGCTCGGTCAAGTTCTTGATGCAGTCATCGAAGGCGCCGACGCCGGGGAGAATCACCCCGTGGGAGCGCCCGATGACATCGGGATCATCGGCAATCTCGTATTGGGCCCCTACCTTCCGCAGCGCATTGGACACACTGCCGAGATTCCCCATACCGTAGTCGATCAAAGCTATCATGGACTTCCCCGAGACAATGGCGGTCAGAGCCAAGGCGTGATGGTCGCTGAACCTGATTATAGTTTGCCTGCGCCAACGCGACAAGCAAGCATTTGGAGCCCTGCGGGACCTCCGGCCGCGGCTTCGGGAGCGTGGCCCGGAAGCCCGATCTCGCCGGAAGTGCGATTCTCAAGCCCATGACGCCCAGAGGGCGCGGCCCGAGGGATCCCGTGGCCCTGAGCGAGAGCATCGGGCAAGGCGGCGCTCGTGACGCCTGGGCGAAGGATCTCGCCATATCCCGGGAGATTCCTCGAGCTGCTCTTACCGGGAGCGGACGCTCTCAGAATGACACT
>CAYRFY010000683.1:0-3581 GCA_964423635.1 uncultured Armatimonadia bacterium
CTTCGAGCTGCTCTTGCCGGGAGCGGACGCTCTCAGAATGACACTCTCGGCGAAGCGGGTTTTTGGGCCGCACTTCCAAGCCGCTCCGCCGCGGAAACCCAATACCCGTGGGGCGTTGCGGGCGTCAGGTGCCGATGGTCCTCAGAGCGTCCAGCAGGGCGCGAGTGCGACGCAGGTCCGAGGACAGCCCCAGACCGGCAAACACCTTCTCGGCCTCCTCGGCCAACTCGATCGCCTCATCGGGCCTTCCCTGCTCAACCCGCACCTGAGCGAGGAGCACCTTCGCCCCGCCAATCAGGTCGCGGCGGGACACCTCCTCACACAGCGCCAGGCATTCCATCAGCCTGGTCTCGGCCTGCCGGTAGTCGCCCCGTTTGAGGGCCAACTCCCCCAGGTTGCGCAGCACCGAGCACATACCGAAGCGATCCGGCGTGGGAAGCTCCTGCCTGCGGCGCAGGGAGCTTTCATAGTCACGCTGGGCCGCCTGAAGGTCGCCCTCCTGCTGATGGAGACAGGCGTAGAGGTTGTCCAACATCGCCAGCAGGGCCCCGTTGGGGGTGGCCTTCTCGGCCGCGCAGACCGAACGTTTCAGGCACTCCTCGGCCGCGGGGTAGTCCTGCTCGCGCAGCGCCATCTGTGCCAGGTACCGCAGACAAGTGGACTGCAGGCGGAAGTCCCCCTGGCGCTCGAAACCGGCCAGAGCCTCCAACGCCAGGGCGCGCGCCGTCTCGTGCTCCCCGAACTCCAGGTAGACCCATGCCAGGTCGCGGCGGAGGTTGGCCAGAAGGCCGGCGTCGTGTATCTGTTCGGCATTCCGCAGCACCAGCGACCCCAGGCGTCTGAGATCGGCCCAGCGGAAGCGCGCGTAGAGGTACTGGTTGATGTGGCGCAGCAGGCCCGCGAGAGCCTCCCACTCCCCCACGGCACAGCACCAGTCCGCCACCCCCATGATGCTCTCGGCGTCGGCATCCAGCGCGTCCCAGCAGGCATTGGCGTCGTCGTCGATGCCGGCGGCGAGCTCTGTGTAATAGGTCACGACACGGAGCCACATCTGGCGGGCGTCGGGTCTGGCGGACAACTGCCTCAGGACCCCGTCCCGGGTTAGGGGGAGCAAGCTGTAGCGGTCGGTGGCGCGATCATACGTCAGCAAGGTGGCGCGGGCCGACAACTTGGCCAGGGCGCGGTCGCGGGTGGCGGGGTCGCCGATCGCCGCGATGCGTCCTAGAAACTCCCGCTCGGCCGGCCCCCGGCAGATAGCGGCCGCCGCCATAACCCGGCGGCAGTCCTCGCCGGGCAGGGCGTCCCAAAACTGCCCGAAACACCACTCATGCACATCGGCAGCCGGATCGCGCAAGAGGCTAAGCACACCGTCCACCGTCTGGTTGTCCAGGGCCATCCGGCCCACGCACCAGGTGAGCAGCAGCGGAATGCCGCCCACCGCCTCGTAGATGGCGCCCTTGTCGCTTCCACGCAGGGCCACCTGCTTGTGCGCCGCCTCACGGTCAATCAGGAGGTACGAATCGCTGCGCCCCAGGGGGCGCACTACCACCGAACCCTCATCGGCCATGCCCAGGGGGCCGAGATTGGTGGTCAGGGCGCGTGTGCCCTGCGGCAGCGTGTGAAGGTATCTGGCGATCTGCTCCCGCTCGTCATCCAGCAGGCAGTCGAGGTTGTCCACGACCAGCAGGGCCGCGGAGCTGGAGAGTAGTTGATGGGTGAGTTGCTCTTGCTCCTCCGGCGGGATGGTCCCGATCTCGCTGTGGCCGAAGGCACAGCCGATGGCATAGAGCAGATCGGTCAAAGACGAGAGCGAGGCGCGCACCCGGCACACGCCGCGAGGCTCGAGCTCCTCGGCTTTGGCACTCAGCCACACAGTGCGCTGAAAGCCCAAGGCTTCCGCGGCCCCGAAGGCGACGGCCTGGGCCAGCGCCGTCTTGCCAACACCCCGCGGACCGGAGAGCGTCACCGTCCGCGGACCACCGGTGGCGGACAGAAGCTCACAGCCCCGCTGGATGTCTCCCACCCTGCCCACAAGGTGCGTGACGGCGGGGATAGCGGGGGCCAACCCGGGCCGCGCCGCCGCGGCCAGGGGAGGCATGAGGGCCTCCAGTTCGACTCCGAGAGCATCGGCCAGGCTGCGCAAGTTCGCCGCATGCGGACGCTTTGTCTGGCCGCCTTCAAGGCGCTTGATCGTCGTGATGTCGACACCCGCCAGATCGGCCAACTCGCGCTGCGTGAGCCCCCTTTGTTGCCTTAGTCGACGCAGGTTGTTTTGCTTCATATGGTTCCGCTCACCTCGGCGAAGGCGCAAAACAGGCCGGTGAAATGCGCCATAAATGCACCCAAGATGCGTCTCGACGTGGTCGCCGGTGCTCTGTACTATCTACTACAATACGTAGTCTCCACCGACATGTAAAGGTGCCGGATGGCTTTTCATGAACACCGCCTGCGATAGGCTCGGATCTGAGGGCGTCTATCATGTCCCGCCGCCCGATAGCACCCGAACGTGACGTGTTCTTCAGGGGCGTCAACGAATCCTCCAAGGCGCCTCGGGCGGCGGAAGCATGGCTCTTCCTGCCGCCCCGGAGACGACGGCCAGGGAGGGGCACCATGGGGCTCATCAGCGGAGTGGTCACCTATCGGGACGGCCAGCCCAGCACTCTTTCGCAGATAAGCGCCGCCGTGGGCGGCCGCGGCGGCAGGACGCCTGTGGTACGCACAGACAGCCAGGGGCGGTTCGTTCTGCGCTGGGAGGGCGATGGCGACGCGGATGCCCTCTACTGCGACGGCAAGGAAGTCGCCAAGAACGTGCGCGACGGGACGGAGACTGTGCATATCGTGATCGGGTAAGTGCATTGCGCGCTGAGCTCCCCACACATCACACAGACGCCATTGCATGAAGCGGACGGCACTACGGGCAGGGAAAGCGAAAACTGGAGCCAGGATGTCCACCGGTCTCGCGCCGAGGCCCGCATGAGAGGCTGCAGGACCTCGAAGCCCTGAAAGCCCAGGGCCTCATCACCGACTCTGAGTACAGCGAGAAGAGGGGCGCCATAGTCGATGAGCTGTAGGGGAGGCCAGGAGCGGACGGCCGCCGGCCCGGGGTGCGCGGACGTGCCGAGTCCCACCGCGTTGCCGCCGGCCGACCCACAGGACAAGTGCGCCGGTGAGGAGGCGCCCGAGGCAAACTGCCGGAGGTGACCCCGAGCGTCCCCGGCATGGCCCCAGCCCGCAGGGGCGACCCGATCCCGTCAACACGCGCTTTGGGCCATCCGGCCCCTGTCGCACCCGGCGGGCGGCTTTCCCCCAAGCCCCCGCCGGGACCCCAAAACCGCGCGGACTGACCCGTGCGCGCGGGCTGGACGCAGAATGGGAGGATGACCACAGTGAAGAGGCTTCTGGCCGCATTGTGTTGCCTGGCGATCCCGTTGTTGCTGCCCGTAGGTGGTTGTGGCGGGGGAGGAGGGGGCGGGGAGAGCCCAGGGGACGCCCCAAGCCCAGAACTCCTCAGCGCAATCGGCGCCGCCGCCGCGCAGGTCTCGCAGGCATTCGATGCAGGCTACGACGAGGGAGGGCCTGCC
>CAYRFY010000683.1:3591-4460 GCA_964423635.1 uncultured Armatimonadia bacterium
GCCGCTGAGTCCAGCGCAGTGGTGCAGACGACTGCGGCCACCGATGATGCGCTGTGGGTGAAGTACCGGGATGCTGGAACCGACGTGTGGGTCATTCCTCCCGCTCCCGCGAGTAGCCTTGGACCTCTGGCTGTTGAGTGTGTCGGGCCCCAGCAGGCCGTGGCAGGCCGGGCAACGACCGGCAACACATCGGCGCTCATCCTGAACCCGCTGTCCGTAGACTCCGCGTTCGATGCGGATGCGGGCAGATGGCACTCTCTCGTTGCTGAGATCAGACAGAGCGTCGGCACGCCTGTTGAGTTGCGGGAGGGCCCCCAGGCTTCTGTGGCCGAGTTCGGCAGGCTCTCGGCGCACGGTGTTGTCATCATCGATACCCACGGGGCTGCCTCGCTACTGGGCACACCCGGGTACGGCGTTGGGCCGGGTACCGCGATGATGACTGGTGAGGCGGCCAACGAAGCCGCCCTCGCGTCCAAGTACTGGCGGGATTACCTGGAGGGCCGAATGGTCCGCATGAGCGTGGGCATCGGGGAGCGCGACGAGAACGGGAAGGCCGAGACTTCTGGCACGTTCTGGGCGGTCACAGAGAACTTCTTCGCACATAGGTATGCCAATGACCACTTCCCCTCCACTCTCCTCTACTCCGGGGCCTGTCAAGGCCTCAGGAATGACGAGATGGCGCGCGAGCTAACGAAGGTCGGCGTCGCGGCATACGTGGGCTGGAGCGACACACAGAGCGTCTCGGCGTACTCCGGGCGTGCGCTGTTCACCCGCATGATCGGGGGCGACACGCTTGCCGAGGCGATAGCGGCCCTGCCGGAAGTCCTCAGAGTGCAGGAGTTCTGGTGGCCGCGGGAGGGTAGCATCTG
>CAYRFY010000684.1:0-4458 GCA_964423635.1 uncultured Armatimonadia bacterium
CGCACCCAACGAGCCCAACAGCCCCAACGCCTCGCTGGATTGCGCAAGAGGCTCACAGCCGAGCAGGCGCTTGTCTAGGGCCTTCGCACCGGGAACGCCATCTGCGCCGTGGGGGACGAGGGCCGGCCCCTGTTCACCCTAACGGGAGGCCCCCCGGCGGTGCGTGCGGGCTCACCATGCGCCTCCTTGCTGTCTCCGGGCATCGGAGGTCGCAGAGCTTCCGGGACTGTCTCTGCAAACCAAGGCCCTCGTGACCGGTCTACGGAATGTCGCTCTCCGGGGCTGCGAAGTACTCCCGGCGCAGCCTCCGTACCAGACCCTCCTTGGGGTCCGCGCGCAGTGCCCTCGCCAGCGTCTCGGCCGCCTGCTGTTTGCCATCATTCAGCAGCGCCAGCGCGGCCCGCACCGCATGGCCGTAGGCGTTGCGCGGATCCAGCGCCAGGCCCTTGTCCAGCATCGCGGCCGCCTCGGCATCATCGCCACCGGTGTGCACAAGCCATCCGGCCGCCGCCACATACCCGATGGGGTCATCCGGGTACTCGATGATCGCCGTCTTGAACTGCTCCAGGACGGTCGCGTCACCCTTCCCCTGGAGATCGAGCGCCTTGCCCAGCAGGATATAGTCCTCGGCGGCAGGAATGACCTCCAGCCGACGGCGTACGACCCTTTCCGCCTCCTGGAAGTCGCCGGCCTGAAGCGCACCCATGAGCAGTGGGTTGTAGCTCGCGCGGTCGTATGGATTGAGCCTGAGCGCTCCCTCGAAGGTCGCCTTCGCCATCTCGGTCTCACCGGCCAGGAGTTGCAGCATGCCCAGCATGCGGCCGGCGGCACGCTGAGCCTGGGGCCACTTGTGGGAGATCTCCTCGAGGCGGGCGGCCAAGGACCGGAACTCGTCCATGAGTGCCTCGTCGCTCTCCGTGAAGTTCTCATACCCCATGAGCAGCAGCAGCGCCCGGAAGCTGCGGAAGTATGCCGACCAGAGGGCGACGCCGACGTCGGTATCGGTGAGCGTCCCCAGTCCGGCGTGGAACTCCGCCGCGTCGCGGCTGATGATGTCCCACCACAGGTCGGGGCGGTCCTTGAGGGCCCCGGAGCCGACAATGCTCGCCGTCAGCAGGCCGTACATGGCACGCACCGGCCGGCCGCTTTCGGGGGCCAGCCGCCTGGCCTCCAGCAACTGCGCGTCGGCCTCGCGGGCCAGCCGCGCGAGCTCATCAGGTTCCCCCTCGGCGCCGATGGCCTCCAGCAGCGCTTCCTTGAGCCGGGGCCAGGGTGAGAGCTCGATGATGGCCCGTGTCGTGGGGGCAAGATGCATGCTGTCGCCCGAGGCTCCCGCGAGCATCGCCGCCGAAAGGTGCTCCCGCATCACGTGGTACGAGACGCACCAGGCATAGTGCACCCGTGGTTCCCAGCGTCCGGGAGCGAGGTCAATGGCCCTGCTGAGTGCCTCCAGCGCCTCCTCGTACTCACAGATGGCGGTGAGGCAGCGCCCCAGACCCATGACCAGGTCGCTGTTGGCCGGTTCCGCGGCCATCAGACGCCGGTACATCTCCGCCGCGGCCGCGCACTGCTGGTCGGACTCCCGTCCGCGGTCGGCGGCATCGAGGGCCAGGCCGTACTCCAGCAGGATCGCCGCCTGGTCCGCGCCACCGGCCTCCCGGTCCACGGCCTGCGCCGCCGCCGACAGGCGCTCCAAAGTCGCGGCGAAGTCGCCTTCCACGTCCAGGAGATAGTCATTGACCTCCAAAGATGCTTCGTAGTTGACATCCAAGGTGATGATGGACACGTCGCCGCGCAGTCTCGCCTTGTCGATGCTCTCCAATGGACGCCCCACGGCCCGATCGACGATGCCGTCACTCTCCTTGACGGCCACCGCCACGACGATCCCCGCCTCCGGGTCCTTCTCCCCCGGTTCCAGGGCAAGGCCCACCTCATCGAACCACCCTGTGTCCTTAAGGCGTTTGAGGCCCTCCGTCAGCCCTTTGTGCAGCAGCGGCAGCCCCTCCGTGACCCCGACCACCTCCCGCACCTCCTCGCAGGTCAGAACCTGCAGCCCCTCACACACGAAACGCTCGATGGTGCGCTCCTTGATCGCGAAGGTGAGCTCGGCGTTGTCGGTGACATTCACCTCGGCGACGAAAGCGGAGGCCCCCGCATCCTCGTAGGCCGCCTCAATGCGCTCCACGGCTGTTGTGAGCGCCTGGGGTTTGAGCAAAAGCCCCGGGCGCAGGAGCGTCACCTTGCCGAGTTTCTGGGCGGACAGGACCCTGTTGCCTGTGAAGTTCACCGCCGCGATGACCTCGTACTCCGCCAGGCTGATGAGTATCTCCTGGCCACCTGCGGCAGGTTTGGCCTTCACCTCCACCTTGCCGAACCGCCCGTGCTCCTCAAGCAGCCGTGTGACCTGGGCCAGACAGGCGTCGAGGTCCTGGACCTCGGCCCCGACCGCCACCACCTCGGCGATGGTATCCAGCACCTGCTGCAGGGAGACGGCCTCATTGCCCTCGATGTTGATGGCCGCGATCCTCACCGGATCACACAGTGCCGTGGCACAGCACAAAGCAACCGCGATGATGGTTGAAGCCCGCTGCAGAACCGACGCTCGCCGTGAGACACCGTGTGTCCGTGTCCCAGGAGCATTGAGAGCGCGAGACAAGGTGAGCACATCCTCTCTGCATAGTGATGTGAGCCCGTAGCCGACGCGAACAGGCGTCCCGCGAGAGCGGTGTCCCGCATGGCAGCGGCCGCTTCGCGCTCGCGTCTGTCACCCACAGCGTCCTCGGCCTTTCCCTCTGCCGGTCACCCGACAGCCTTCGTCTGCACGAGGTGGCCGCCATTGTCCGAAAGTCCCCGGCCTCTTCCCTCTCCCCCCGGGACAGACGGCCGCCCGGCTTTGTCCAGACGGCGGTTCGCACGGCCGGACCGGGTGCACGGCGGCGGTGCCGCCATCGCGACTCGCCGCTTGCCTGCGCTTTGCGGGCTGCCCGTGCCGGCTCAGCGTCGCACCGGGGCGAACCTGGCCCCGGTGTCTGAACCGGGGTTGTAGGTGAGACGGCGCGAAGCCCCTGTGTCCATCTCCACCAGATACAGCTCAGTGTCGCCGTCCCGGTCGGAAGTGACCAGGACGCGGCGACCATCTCTGGACACATCGCATAGATCGTCGTTGTAGGGGCTGCGGGTGACGTTGGCCAGATTCTGGCCGTCCAGGGAGGCCCGGCACACCTGGGCGTTGCGCTCGAAGTACCAGGTGAAGTACAGGTACCGGCCGTCGGCGGACCACGTCGGCCGGCCCTCGGAGATGGCGTTGGAGGTCAGATGGGCCATGTCTGACCCGTCGGCCGACATCACATGTATTTTGTGAACGCCCTCCCGGGTCTGAAGCAGGGCGAGGCGAGAGCCGTCGGGAGACCAGTCGCCCACCCATTCGTCCTGCGGCGACGCGGTCACCCGGCGCACCAATCCCCCGGGCACGGTGAGGATGTAGATGTCCATGTTCCCGGTACGGTCGGATTCGAAGGCGATCAGGCCTCCGTCCGGCGACCACCTGGGATAGTCGTCGGCGCCCTCGTCCGTAGTCAGACGCTGCAGTCCACCGCCATCGGCGTTCACCACGTAGATCTCGCGGTTACCGTCGCGCTCGGAGACGAAGGCGATTTGCTGTCCGTCCGGTGACCACGCAGGGCTCCTGTCCACGGCCGGGTGGGTTGTGAGACGAAGCAGGCGCCCGCCGCTGAGGTCCATGGTGTAGATGTCCACGTTGTCATTGCGCTGCGAGGCGAAGGCCAGCCGGTCCTGGGCCTGCTCTCCCCCCGTGTCGGGTCCCAGGCGAATGCGCTGGATCGCCCGGGCGGACTCGATTGACTCCGGACTGTGCGGCGCGATCCGGATCACCTCGCGGAACTCCTCGATGGCCTTCTCATCCTGCCCCAGGCCCCGATAGCACCAGGCCAATGCGTAGTGGGCCTCCATGTACTTGCCATGGAGCTTGATCGCCGCCCTGAACCCGTCTGCGGCCTTGTCCAGGTTGCCGGCGCGCTTGTGCTTCAGTCCCTCCTTGTAGTGCTTCACCGCCTCCGCCGGCTGGGCTGAGGCAACGCACGGGATGAACAGGAAGAGCAGTAGGATCGCGAAGGTGGGTCTGGTCATGGCTTTTCACAGGCTCCGTGGGGTCGCGTGACGGCGAGTCACGAGTCGGCGAGTCGCGGGTCAACGTCAACGGCGGCGCGGTACAGGCCCGCGCCCCTACAGAACGGCGGGCGTCGTTCCGCGCCACGCGCCACGGCCGTTGCCGTTGAGCCCTCTCCTGAGCGGCTCCCGCAGGGCGGGATGAAGGAGAGGGAAAGCGGGTCGCCAGAACCGCAGGGAGCGGCGCCGTTGCCGCTGCCGTTGCCTGGCGAACGGCAATGGTCGAGTAGCTCAGACCTTGCAGTCTTTCGCCCTCACAGATCCGGGCGTGCG
>CAYRFY010000685.1:0-4428 GCA_964423635.1 uncultured Armatimonadia bacterium
GCTCACCGCGCCACTACGGGTGCAGTGGTTCGGCCGGCCGGGGCCCAGGAACATGATCGACCGGCATCACCGGGCTCAGGGCGCCGTGGTCTGCAAGGGGCGGCTCTTCGTGCCGGGCAATAACCGGGTGCTGGCGGTGGATGCCGCCAATGGCACGATGCTGTGGGATGTGGAGATCGCCGGCGCGCGGCGGGTGGGAGCCCTCCGCGATTGCGGGCACCTGGTGGCCACCGAGCAGTACGTCTACGTCGTCGCCGAGGACAAGTGCTACTCCCTGGCGGCCGAGACCGGAGAACCCGGCCCGGTGTATCGCGTGCCGGAGGGCGCCGTGGAGGGGCCGGCGGAGTGGGGCTACGTGGCCTGCGAGGGGGAGCTTCTCATCGGCAGTGGCCAAAGGCGGGGCTCGGCGCGGACGGGCATGAGCCGTGGGACCATCGCCGATGGTACTTACTATGACGACCGCCCGGTGGTGTGTAGCCGCGCGCTTTATGCCACCCATCGAGAGACGGGGCAAGTGCGGTGGCTCTATCGCCGCCCGGGCGGAAGCCTCATCATCAACACCGCCATCGCCCTGGGCGACGGGGCCGTCTACTTCGTGGAGAGCCGCAGCCCCCGGGCACTCGCCCGGCCCGAGGGGCGTCTGGATCTGCAGACGCTGCTCGGAGAAGGCCAGACTTTCCTGGTCAAGCTCCGCCTCCAGGACGGGCAGGAAGTGTTCTCCAGACCGCTGGACCTATCCGCGGTCCGGCACGTGCTCTTCTTGTCGTATGCTCGGAAGACACTGGTGGCGGTGGGCTCGTGCAACGAGGATGACCATCCTCGCTACGATCTGTGGGCCCACAGCGCCGCGGACGGCGAGCCTTTGTGGCACAATCACGTGGTCCTGCGGGATATGCCCCCCAACGGCGGGCATGGGGAGCAAGACCAGCACCCCACCATCGTGGGCGACAAGGTCTTCTCCCGCCCCTATGCCTTCGATCTGGGCAGCGGCGAGCAGCTCGAGTTCCGGCTGGATCGCGGCGGCCACGGCTGCGGCACGCTGTCGGCCTCGGCCCATTATCTGTACGGCCGTGGCGGCAACCCGCGGCTGTATCCCATCGCGGAAGAGGGCAAGACCAATGCGCCGCTGACCCGCGTGACGCGGCCGGGCTGCTGGGTGAACATCATCCCGGCAGGCGGCATGATCCTGATCCCCGAGTCCAGCTCCGGCTGTACCTGCGGCTACTCGCTGCAGACGTCGCTGGGGCTGATACCGGTGGAGGGGTGACGAGGGCCGAGTGGGAGCGGGCGCGGTCATAAGGGGGCGCAATCACAGGGCGGCGGAGGGAGGGCCTTCGATGAGCGCGCGTCGAGTGGCTGGGGCATTGCTGGCTATCGGGCTGGTTGTGGTCGCTGCCGGCCTGTGCACACCCTGGGTGCGCCGGGGCGTGGTGCGTCGGCTGTTTGGGCCGCAGGCGCGGGCGGCGGCCCTCGCCCGCTACGGCCCGGACGCCCGGACGCGACTGGCCCCGCATTTCGCCCGTGCGGGGGTAGCTTACCCGCCGGCGGAGGTGGTGCTCGTCGGGTTCAAGCACGAGAAGCGGCTGGAGGTCTGCGCCGCGTCGGAAGCTGGCTCGCTGCGGCCCATCTGCTCGTACCCGATCCTCGGCGCCGGCGGCACACTGGGCCCCAAGCTCCGCGAGGGCGACGGGCAGGTTCCGGAGGGCCTCTACAGAGTGGAATCGTTGCACCCCCTGAGCTCGTTCCATCTGGCCCTGCGGCTCAACTACCCCAACAGCGCCGATCTGGCTCAGGCCGCGAGCGAGGGGCGCACGGACCCGGGCGGCAACATCATGATCCACGGCGGCAAAGGCTCGATCGGCTGTCTCGCCATGGGCGATGAGGCCATCGAGGACCTCTACATCCTCGCCGCGGATACGGGGGTGGCGCGGGTGCGCGTGATCCTCAGCCCCGTGGACTTCCGCGAGCGCAGGCTGCCCGCGGACGCGCCAAAGTTCGCCCCGTGGGTGAAGGCCCTGCACGGGCGCCTCGAGGCACAGGTGCGCAAGCTGCCCCGGGCCGCGGCGGCAGCTCGGCCCTGACTGCTTGCCTTCGCCCATCCTGCGGCGGCTGTGCACCGCGCCCACAGCTCCGGGCAGTTGATGGACCGCCCCCTCGCATCGAGCCTGTCGGCTAAGTCAATTGGGCCGCCTACGTGCCTCGTTGCCATAGCTCGAAACGCGTAGGAAGAGTGTCCTCAGGGTCTTGCCAACCCTTTACCGACGCATAGAAGACTTGTTTAACCACGGGACGACCCCCAGCCGCGGGTATCTGAGGGTGCGCAGCGACTGTACCGACAGGCTCTCATCGCTCCCATTCGTCTCCGGAGCAGGTCCCCGCGCTTGCCGCGTGTAACATGTTGGCCAGCAGCCGCATGTCACCGGGAGGTTACCCATGCCCACGATCTACGTCTCGCCCCAGGGAAATGACAAGTGGTCGGGCTCGGAGAAGAGACCTTTGGCCACGCTGCCCGCGGCCGTGGCGGCGGTGAGAGCTCTGAAGAAGAAGGCGCCCGGCAAGCCCATCACCGTCTGCCTGCGGCACGGGACCTACTTCCTGGACAAGCCATTGGTTCTCGGCCCCGCCGATAGCGGCGGCCCGGAGGCTCCCGTGACGTACGCCGCCTATCCCGGAGAGCCGGTGGTCATCAGCGGCGGGGTGGCGATCGAGAGCTGGTCCGAGGCCGGGCTGAACGGGAGGAAGGCCCTGGCCGCGGAACTGCCCGCCGTCCGCGCCGGCAAGTGGCGCTTCCGCCAGTTGTTCACCGAGGACCGGCGCCTGCCCCGCACCCGTCTCCCTGAAGAGGGCTTCTACCGCATCGCCGGCCTGCCCGACGTCACCGCCAAGACCCCCTGGAATGAGGGGCAAAGCCGCTTCATCTGCAACTCCGGGGACGTGCAAGGCTGGGAGAACCCCGGCGAGGTGGAGGTCTGCGCCCTGCACCTGTGGACCGATTCGCGCCTGCCCATCGCCTCCTTTGATGAGGCCACCGGCATGGTGAACCTGGGCAAGCAGAGCGTGTTCCGCCTCACGGAGGACCCTCAGGGCCCCGGCTGCCGGTACTTTGTCGAGAACGTCAAGGAGGTCGCCGTCCGCGCAGGGCAGTGGTACCTGGATCGGGCCGCGGGCGTCCTGCAGTATCTGCCCCGCCGGGGCGAGACGGCCGAAGGCCTGCGGCTCATCGCCCCGCGGCTGACGCGGCTGATCGAGCTGCGCGGCACCGCCACCCGGGCGGTGGAGCACCTCCGGTTCGAGGGCCTGTGCTTCTCGCACACGGAATGGGAGCTGCCCAAGGATGAGGCCGGCTCGGCCCAGGCGGCCGTGAGCGTCCCCGGCGCCATCTACGCCGAGAACGCCCGGGCCTGCTGCTTCGACGGCTGCGAGGTGTCCAGGATCGGCAACTATGCCTTCGAGTTCGGGCCCGGCTGCATCGGCAACAGCGTACGCGCCTGCCGCCTGCACGACCTGGGCGCCGGTGGAGTGAAGCTGGGCGAGGGCAGCTCGTTCACGACCGTGGAAGACTGCGAGATCAGCGACGGCGGCCACATCTTCCACTCCGCCGTCGGGGTCCTCATCGGCCGCAGCAATGACAATCAGGTGGTGCATAACGCCATCCACCATCTGTACTACACCGGCGTTTCGGTAGGCTGGTCGTGGGGCTATGCCCCCTCTTCGGCGGCGCGCAATGTGGTGGACTACAACCATATCCACCACATCGGCCAGGGCATGCTCTCGGACATGGGCGCCGTCTACACGCTGGGCGACTCCCCCGGCACCCGCGTCTGCCACAATGTCATCCATGACGTGGATTCCTTTGGCTATGGCGGTTGGGGGCTGTACACCGATGAGGGCAGTACGGGGATCCTGATGCAGAGCAATGTGGTTTACCGCACCAAGTGCGGCGGGTTCCACCAGCACTACGGCAAGGAGAACGTGATCCAGAACAACATCTTCGCCTTCGCCAGGGAGAATCAGATCAACCGCACCCGTAATGAGGAGCACATCACTCTCTATTTCCAGCGCAATGTCGTGGTGATCGACAGCGGCGGCTTCCTGGGCGGCAATTGGGAGGGCGGGCAGTTTTCGTTCGGCCAGAACCTGTACCACGACACCCGCGGTCCGGTCCGGAGCATGGGGCCGGTCACCGTCAAGCAGTGGCGGAAGGACGGGCAGGATCTGTGCAGTCTGTTTGGCGACCCGCTATTCGCCAATCCCGGACGGGGCGACTTCACTCTCAAGCCGGGTTCGCCGGCGGCGGACATCGGGTTCCAGCCCATCGATGTGTCGCAGGTGGGGCCCAGGCGTGAGCCGGGACGGGCGGTGGGCTAGAAGCGCGGCCGAAAAGCCCGCCTTCGCCAAGAGTGTCATTCCGAGAGCGTCCGCTCCCGG
>CAYRFY010000686.1:0-4401 GCA_964423635.1 uncultured Armatimonadia bacterium
TGTGGAGGACCTGCACATCTCAGGGCTGACTCTGAAGGACCCCGAGTGCTATGGCATCCAGTTGGGGGCGGTACGACGGTTCACGGTGCAGGACATCACCTTCGACTACAACATGCTGACGAACAACATGGACGGGGTGCATGTCCACGGCCCCGCCTCCCAGGGGCGCATCGCCAACCTCAAGGGCGCCACTAATGACGACCAGGTGGCGCTGAACGCCGACGACGGCGCGATGTTCGAGGTCACACGGGGGGCGATCACGGACGTGGAGATTGAGGGGGTGTGGGCCGAGAACGGCTACACGGGGGTGCGGCTGCTGTCCGCCGGGTCGCCGATCTCCCGCGTGCGAATCAGCGGCCTGTACGGTAGCTTCCGGTACTATGGGGTGTCCTTCACCCACCATAGCGTGCATCCCGGTGAGCCCAGCACGATCACCGATGTGGTGATCGATGGGATGCACCTGTCCAAGCCTCCGCGCCCGGAGGGGCAGCCCTTGCCGCAAGGCGACATGGAACAGTGCCGCTTCCCGCTGATCTGGGTCGAGGGCGGCATGAACGTGGGGAGTCTGCTCCTGTCCAATCTGGTGCGGACTGAAGCACTGGAGTTGGCCCCGCCGGCTGTGCTGGTGAGTGAGGGAGCCCGGGTGAGGCATCTGGGTGTGTGCAATGCCGCCATCGCGAACCTGGCGGACAGCGGTCTGGATTTCATCGTCAACCGTGGAACGATCGAGAGCCTGAGCCTGGCCAATGTCTGCACCTCGGCCCGTAATGCCGCGGCGAGTGGCACCGTCCTGCGCAACCTGGGAACCATCGACCACACGGCGCTGCACAATGTGGTGACACGCACGGATCGCGGGCCGCGGGTCTGAATGAGCCGCCGGGTAGCGTGCGCCTACAAGACCACCTCTATCCGGCGCAGCGGTGTGACCGCCTCCTGAGTGACATCGCAGACAATGGCGATGACCTGCACACCGTTCTGGGCGGCCTGTCGCAGGGCGGCGGCGAAGTCGGGGTCCGTGTCATCGTTGGGCGCGAACCGTTCGGCGTCGTTGCGCTGGATCATGAAGGCCACCGCGGGCGTGAAGCCGTGCTCTCCGGCGTGGGCAAGCTCCCGGACGTGGCGGGCGCCGCGAAGGGTCGGGGCGTCCGGAAAGCGGCCCATACCGTCTTCCACGAGGGTGCAGGACTTAGTCTCGATCAGCCAGGTGCCGGTGTGGCAGGTGAGCTGGAGGTCCAGCCGGCTGCGCCCGTAGCGCACCTCTTTCCGCACCTCGGGGCAGCGGCCCAGCTCGGGCGCCAGTCCGGCCTGCCAGGCCTCGAGGAACAGCTCCGGGGGCAGGCCGGAGACCAGGCAGACCAGGGTCTGACGGTGGCGGGCGAGGACGACCTGATGCGTGGTCCTGCGGCCCTGGGCCGGTCGGGGGACGACCCACATCTCGGTGCCCTCGTGGAGCAATTCCAGCATGCGGCCGGGGTTGGGCATGTGGCAGTAGGCCGGTCCGTCGGCCAGCTCGATCCAGGTGGCGAAACGGTTGGGACGGCTCAGGAAACGGCCCTTGAGCAGGCCGGCGGGAAGCAGCATGGGCAAAGACACCTATCTCTGGTCTTGGAGCGGCCGGGGCGACTTCCGGCCGGCGGTTGAGTTGTCGCATGTCAGGAGGAGACGGCCTTGGACAAGGTTCGGGTCGGTATCATCGGTCTCGGCGGCCGCGGCCGGTACTTCGCCGGGATGTTCGACAAGAACCCGCGGGCAACGTTGGTCGCCTTGGCCGACCCCAGTGCGCGGGCGCTGGAGCTGTGCCGCAACCGCTGGGGCGAGCAGGTCTCATACTACGACAGCTACCTGCAGATGCTCAACCGTCCCGACATCGACACGGTGGTGGTCGCCTCCTGCGACCGTGCGCATCACCAGAACGCTCTGGACGTGCTGGACCACGGCAAGAGCCTGCTCCTGGAAAAGCCCATGGCCCAATCGGTGGAGCAGTGCGACGACATCATCGCCGCGTGGAAGAGGGCCAATACGCTGCTGATGGTCGGCCTCGAGCTGCGCCACTGCGTGCTGTTTGAGCGCATGTGGGAGATCATCGGCGACGGGGCCATCGGTGAGGTCAAGCTGGGCTGGGCCATCGACAACGTCTCCGTGGGCGGCCAGTACTTCTACCACGGCAATATGCGTCGCAAGGACTACGTGCGCAGCCTGCTGCTGCAAAAGGGCGTTCACACCATTGACCTGCTGAACTGGTTCATGGGAGGCCGGCCGGAGCGGGTGTTCGCCACCGGGGCGCTGAGCGTCTTCGGCGGCAGCGCGGCCAATGACAAGCGTTGCCGGGATTGCGCCGAGGCCGAGTCGTGCCCATACTTCGTGAACCACTCGCGGTTCATGATGGACTACGGTGCCGCGGTGGAGTGCGAGGACCTCTGCGTATATGCGCAGGAGGCCGATGTGAACGATCAGTCGATCGTGAACATCGAGTACGCCAACGGCACCCGGGGCAGCTTCATCGAGTGTCACTTCTCGCCCGAGTATACCCGGGAGTTCACGCTGGTCGGCAGCAGGGGGAAGATGTACGCCCTGTACAACAACGAAGGCAACTTCCTGATCCGGGTCTCCTATCGCCACACGGATCACGTGGACGAGTGGCGGCCGGTGTTCACCGGCGGGGGACACGGTGGGGGAGACCAGAGGATCGTCGAGCACTTCCTGGACTGTGCACTCTCCGGGGCACAGCAGCAGGCCGAGGTCTTGGCGGCCAGGGACAGCACGGCGGTAGGGGCCGCGGCGGAAGAGAGCATCGAGACGGGTCTGCCCGTCGTGATACCGCCCTGTCCGTGGGGGTAGGGGGCAAGCGAAAGCGCGGCCGCCGGGGTATCTGCCCCCGCGCTACTGCTGGGCCATACCGGTGCGCAACTCATCCCACAGGGCCGGGAGGGCTGTGGATGCCGGCATCTGCACGGAGAAGTCGGCAAGCGATGTGAGCAGGGTCGGGGTGGTATTGATCTCCACCACCAGGGCGCCGCTGTCCAGGGCCAGGACAGGCAGCGTCGCGGCGGGCTCCACGAGCATGGAGGTGCCGATCACCAGCATAACGTCCGCCTCTTCGGCGAGACCCATGGCCTTGCCGATCGCCTCGGGCGGGAGGGCCTCTCCGAAGAGCACCATCTCCGGACGAATCACGCCTCCACACTCGGAGCATAGGGGCGGGCACTGTTCCAGGGGAATGGGTAACTCCTCCGGTCTGCGGCCGCAGCGGATGCAGACATAGGACAGGGCATCGCCGTGGAGCTCGATGACATTGACGCTGCCCGCGCGCTGATGGAGGCGGTCGACATTCTGGGTGATGACGGCGAACTCCATGGCCTCCAGGGACTCCTCCATCTCGGCCAGTACGAAGTGGGCCGGATTAGGCACGGCCTCCCAGATGACCTGGCGCAGATGATCGTGAAATCGCCAGAAGGTGCCGGCATCGCGCTCCAGCACTCCCGCGGTGGCCACATCCTCGGCCCTGTAGGTCTCCCACAGGCCGTCGGCACCACGGAAGGTGGGGATTCCGGAGGCCTTGGAGATCCCCGCACCCGTTAGCGCGGTGATGAGCCCTTCGGTTCCCACGGCATCGGTGATGGCCTGGGCAACCTCGTGCAAAGTAGCGCCGGGCATCGTGTGGGCCTCTTCAGTGGAGTCCCGCGGCGGCTTCGTAGCCGCGGCGGAGGATCGGGGCCAGGGCGCCGGCCGCCACCAGCTTGAGTATGTCGCCGGCCAGGAACGGTACGAACCCCAGCATGGCGGCCTCGGGAACGCTTCGGCCGCATCCCACCACGAGCCAGGTCGAGCCCAGGAGCAGGATCAGGAGTGTGCCCGTGGTGAGTGCCAGCGGCCGCGCCCACGCCTCGCGGCCTCGGGCCAGACGGCCCACGAGCCAGGCGGTGAGTGGGAAGGCAAGCAAATAGCCCGCGGTGGGGCCGGCCAGGACGTCCAGCCCACCGCCCGCGGTGAAGACGGGCATCCCCAGCGTTCCGAGCCCCAGATAGAGCACCTGGCTGGCGGCGCCGCCCAGGGCGCCGAGTGTGGCGCCGGAAAGCAGGACGACCATTGTCTGCAGAGACACCGGCACCGGCGAGAAGGGGAGAGCTACCTTGACGTGTGCGCTCAACGCCATGGCGGCGGAAAAGCCACACACTCCCAGGGCCAGAGCCAGCACCTGCCTTCGGACCGAGACCCGGCGGGATGAGACGGCGACTGCCTGCACGAACAAGGGCGATTCCCTCCCGTGACTTGTTCCCCGTCCCGGTTCCGGAGTGCGACGGTCTGCGGAGCGCGAGGGTCGAGGCCGAGGACGGCTTGCGGAGAAGCGCAACCTGAACTATCATTGGATTGTAACACTACCCCAGCCCTGAGACAAGCGAG
>CAYRFY010000687.1:0-4383 GCA_964423635.1 uncultured Armatimonadia bacterium
CGACCCCCTCACTCCGATGGAACTCATTACTCCCCCGCATAGTCTATACATTTGTCCCCATTCACATCAACAAGTTGTAGACCACAGCCAAAACTGTAGGAGGCCTGAGCGCTATGCATGGACCGACGCTCCGCCGCCGCAGATGCACCGTCGCGCCGAGGTTCTCGGTCACCGCCGTCGCGTGTCTCGCCCTCGCGGCCGCTGTGATCCTCTGCGCTCCGTCCCCCGCGCAGTGCTCCTGGCTCTGCAAGACCGTAGGCGTTCCGGCCGAGGCCGACTACTCCGCCCCCGAGGTCCCCGACACCGACTGGACGCCGGTGCCTCTGCCCGACCGCGACTGGGACGAGCGGGGCAACTATCGCAGCGACTTCGGCTGGTACCGGTACCATTTCACCCCCGATCCCGCTTTCTCCGGACGCGACATGGTCCTCAAGCTCGGGATCGTCGATGATGTGGATGCCACCTACTGCAACGGCACACTCATCGGGCAGACCGGGGCCTTCCCGCCTCAGGCCTCCTCGGCCTACAACGTGGACCGCGAGTACCTGATCCCGGCGGACGTGCTGCGCTACGGGGTGGATAACGTCCTCGCCGTCAAGGTCTACGACATGGGTGGCATCGGGGGCCTTCTGGGCTCGCCGCGGCTGGGCTACCGGCTCTCGGAGCAGGAGCAGTGGCTGTTCCAGGCCGCAGGCAAGGACGGAGAGGCCGACTATTCTGAGCCGGCTTTGGACGACAGCGGCTGGGGCACCGCGCCTATGCCGGACGATGAGTGGGATAAGCGCCAACCGCAGGACGGCGTCTACGGCTGGTACCGCCTGCACTTCACGGCGCCGGAAGCCTGGCGGGAGCAGGCCTTAGTGCTCGACCTGGGCCTTGCCCTCGATGTGGACCAGGCCTTCGTCAACGGCACGGCCATCGGGGGGGCAGGCGAGTTCCCGCCGCAGGCGCGCACCGCCTCGGGTGAGCCGAGGCTCTACGCGCTACCGCCTGAGTGTCTCAACTGGGGCGGAGACAACGTGCTGGCGGTGAAGGTCTACAACCACAGCGGCAGAGGCGGACTGTGGGGCAGGCCGGCGATCCTCTTCGCCGAGGGCGAGGGGACGGACCCGATCCTGGAGTCTCTTGCCATCGCCCGACGGCTACGTCTGGCGGGCAAGCACGCCGAGGCCTGGCAGGCAATCGCCGGGCTGTGGGAGCAGACCGAGGGCAAGCCCCAGCGGCCGGCCCTGCTGAACGAACTGACGGCGCTGTATGAAGCATCGGGGCAGGATGCCGATGCCGTGGAGACCCTCACCAGGCTCCTGCGCGAGCATCCGTCGAGTAGTCCCTCGCGGGAAGCCGCCCTGGCCCTGGGGCGCGTGCAGGAGCGTCTGGGAGGCCTGTCCGAGACCGCCTCCTACCTGGGCGAGGACCGGCGGACGAAGGGAGACTGGTGGCTCTCTTACGGGACAGACGCCTTCGTGCTGTGCCTCGCCGGCGGCGACTGCGACCTCTTCGGCCATCCCGGGAGCCTGTGCTTCAGCAACGCCATGCACGGCAAGGACACCCTGCACGGCGAGCCGCCCCTGACCTACTACTCCCGCACCTCGGAGCCGGATAGCTGGATGACGGTGGGGTGGATCGGCGCACCCGTCACCGATGACCCTCGGGCCTCATACAACCCGCTGACCCGGAAGGGCCTGCTGGCCTGGTGGGACGACGGCGGGCAGACCCACCCCTCCGACGACGCCGGCCCGGACATCCTGCTACGCACGGTCATCCCGGAGGGGCTGTGGCGGCTCGCGCTGTACTTCGTGGATGCCGATTGGGCCGGGACGTGGCGCCCGCGGGAGCACGCCATCGTCATCGGCACCCGGGAGGGCGAACTGCTGGCTGTGGGCGATACGGGCAAGCTCGGGCAGGGCTGTTGGCAGCTCTTCTGCGTCCGGGGGCCGATCGAGGCCGAGGTGCGGGTGCTCAAGGGCACGAGCCCCAGCGCGGTACTCTCGGCCTTCACGCTGGACAGGATGGACGGCCCCGCTCCGCCCGAGGGCCTCGATCTGCCCGCCGAGCAGTTGCAGGCCGCCGTGGCCGCGCCCCCCGCCGACGCCCGCCGGGCGCGTGAAGACTACCTGGCGAGGCAGGCCGCCGCCGCGGCCGAGGCGCCGGCTAAGGACGTCCTCGAGGCCTGGGTGCTGCTGCACGCGGCCCTCGATACCGTCGCGGCGCCGGAGACGATCCAGAGGAGGCTCGAGGAGTACCTCGGCCTCCTGAAGCAAAGCCGGCAGGGCGAGGCGATATGGTCGGTGTTGGAGCGGCAGGCGGCCGCGTGCCGGCAGGCCGGCGACCTGCGGGCCGCGCAGCTTCTAGACCGCGCCTGGGCGCAGCAGGTCACCGGGGATCAAGCCGCCCCCGAGGCGAGCGCCAAACTGAATGAACGCGTACGGGACTGGCTTGCCCTGGACGACGCCTTCGCCGGCAGCCTCTTCGACCTGCAGCTAGAGTCCGCCGCGGCCCTTCCCGCGGAGCAGGCGACCGCCGCCCTCGCGGCCCTGGGCACGCCCTATCTGGCGCAGGGGCGCGAGCTTCTCCCCTCCGTCCGGCGAGTGGGCCAAACCTACGTGGAGGCCGGGGCGAGGGAGGGGGTACTGCTACGGCCCGCAGGCATCCCCAGCTTCGCGCAGAGGGCCGTGGACAGACTACGGGGCATCCCCGAGGCCGCCGGTTCGCCCGCATGCCGACAACTGGCCATGACCTGGTGCCGGCAGCTTCTCGGCGCCGCGCTGGAGACGCCGGGGGGTCCCGATGCGCAGATCGCCGAACTCAACCGGGCCGCGGAGGACTCGCTGGGAGTCGCCGACGCCCGCGCCGACGTGCTGAAGACCAAGATGTGGTTACTCGTCCAGGCCGATCGGCTCCCGGAGGCCATTGAGGTGGCCGATGAGTTCTGGGCCCTGGAGCCGACGATCCCTCTGCTCAAGGGGTTCGTCGGCACGGTCCTGGGAGAGGCGCTGGCTCGCGGCGGGAGGTACGATGAAGCGGCGGCCAGCTACCGGCGGGCGCTGGAAGCCTGCGAGGGTCACGAGCAGTCGTACGCCGACACCGCCCGCAGGGCACTGGAGGAGATCGAGAAGCTCAAGGCGGCGGGGTAGTCGCGGGGTAAGCCCAGATACGGGTCACGGCCACTTCCGGGCACAGCCGCCGGGGACGGCCCTGGCCCCACCTCCCTGAGAGGAGACGGGACAATGGTGGACAGGCTCGCATCCATGCTGGTACTCGCCTGCGTTCTCTGCTCATCGCTGTGTGCGGCGGCCGACGAGGGCGCGAAGCTCCCCCTTGGGCAAGACCCGCGCTGGAGCCCTGACAGCAGGCTAGTAGCCGCCTCGCACCGCGGATTTGAGACCCTCGGGCTGGTCGTGTGGGAGCCGGCGACGGAGAGAGTGCGCAGCTTCGCGCTGCCCAGCATCCCGGTGCGGCCCCCGGTGTGGCTGAGTAGCGATCGCGTGGCAACGATGTCCCATGCGGCCGACGGACAGGAGCCCCAGCGAACGCACGCCGTGTACGTCGCCGACCTGACCGATGGTAGCGTGCGCCGCACGGCGGGAGCCGGCGAGCACGGCATCAGCCAGATGGCCGCCTCGCCCGACGGCACGCGCATGGTGCTGTCCGGCAGCAAGTTCGTTCACGACGCCGAGAAGGTCATCATGCCCGACGGGCGCACGGCGGCTCAGTGGGGTGCCAAGACCGTCGGCGGCGACAGCGGCCTGTGGCTCCTTGATGTCGAAGCCGCGGTGTCCACACCACTGGCGCAGGAGGACGGGGCCTCGGACATCAGCCCTACATTCAGTCCGGACGGAACACGCGTGTTGTTCACCCGCATGACCGAGGTCGTGCTCGCCGAGCAGCCGCCCCCGAAGCGCAACCTCGCCGCTATCGACCTGCAGACCGGGGAGGTGACCATGCTGACCACCGACGACGTCTCGCACATGGGAAGCTGGTCTCCCGACGGCGGGCGCATCGCGTACTTCCGCGTGGGCCAGGAGCCTGAGTTGTGGGTGATGGATGCCGACGGTGGCAACGCGCGGGCACTCAAGCAGGGCCCCATCGCCTGCCCGTACCCCGGCGCGCCGGCATGGTGGCGCCCGGACGGCAAGTACCTGGCGTACGAGTCCGACGGGCAACTCTTCGCGGTGCCCACCGAGGGCACGGGCCTGCAGAGGATCAGCGGGGACCTCAAGCTCGAGCACCGGCACGGGTTCTCCATCAGTCCCGACGGTAAGAGCGTGGCCTACGGCGTCGCGAAGGACCACGAATCCGTCATCGAGATCGCCGAGCTGCAGTGGCCGGATGAGGGGTAGAGGGGATGTCGCAGGGGGCTCCGGATGGCCCGCGGCGCGGATC
>CAYRFY010000688.1:0-4366 GCA_964423635.1 uncultured Armatimonadia bacterium
CTCACCACGGAGACACGGAGAGCACGGAGTTCCACGGAGAACGGCTGAACACAGAAGCCCAGAGAACGGCGGAGAACGGCTTGGGGAGTCGAAAGACGGTCGTTGCTTTCGCCCGGCGCGACCGTAGCCGTGGACGCCGTTGTCGTCGACCGTCGTGTCGTTGACCGTCGTTGTCGTCGACGCGCGACTCGTGACTCGCCGACTCGCCGACTCTCACCAACATCGGAGGATACCATGGTCGACTTGCGCTTCCGACAGATCCATCTCGACTTTCACACCAGCGAATTGATCCCCGGCATCGGCAGCCGGTTCGATGCCGATGAGTTCGCCGACACGCTGAAGGCCGCTCATGTCAACTCCATCACCTGCTTCTCCCGCTGCCACCACGGCATGATCTATCACGATACCGCGAGATTCCCGGAGCGCCGGCACCCGCACCTGACCTGCAACCTGCTCGAGGAGCAGATCGAGGCCTGCCACGCCCGAGACATCCGGGTACCGATCTACATCACCGTGCAGTGGGACCACTTCACCGTCAAGCGGCACCCGGAGTGGGTGGCGGTGGATGAAAGCGGGGGGATTCCGGGGACGAAGCCCTTCGAGGCCGGGTTCTACCGGCGGGTCTGTCTCAATACCCCGTATGTGGACTTCCTGGAGGAGCAGACCACCGAGGTCTGCGAGACGCTTCCCGTGGATGGGGTGTTCTTCGACATCGTCGCCGCCACCCCGTGCTGCTGTCGGTACTGTGTCGAGGACATGCGGTGCCGTGGGCTGAACCCCGCCGATCCGGCGGATCGCGCCCGCTTTGCCGACGATGTGCTGTTCGCGTTCCAAGACCGACTTTTCGAGGTGGTTCGCTCGCGCCATCCGGAGGCCACGGTGTTTTTCAACTCCGGCCATGCGGGGCCCAAGCACCGCAGGATGCTGGACGCTTTCACCCATTTGGAGCTGGAATCCCTGCCCAGCGGCGGCTGGGGCTACATGCACTTCCCGCTGGCCCAGAGATACGCCCGGGGCCTGGGACGCGACACCATGGGGATGACCGGGAAGTTCCATACCTCCTGGGGCGACTTTTCGTCCTTCAAGAACCCGGCGGCCCTGGAGTTCGAGTGTCTGAATATGCTGGCTTTGGGGGCCAAGTGCTCCATCGGCGATCAGCTCCATCCGACCGGGCGCCTCTGCCCGGAGACGTATAAGCTCATCGGGGACGTGTACGCCAGGGTGGAGGCCGCCGAGCCGTGGTGCCACGGGGCGAAGCCTGTGGCGGATGTGGCGTTGATGACGCCCGAGGAGTTCGCCGGCACCGGAGGGCATGGAGGGCTGCCCGCGGCGGCTATGGGCGCCTGTCGGATGCTCCAGGAATCGCGGTGCCAGTTGGACATCATCGACTCGCAGTCAGATTTCTCGGGCTACGAGGTCCTCATCCTGCCCGACGAGGTCCCGGTGGACGCCGCCCTGGCCGCCAAGATCTCGAGCTTCGTCTCCGGCGGCGGGGCGGTCCTGGCCTCGTACAAGTCGGGCCTGAGCCCCGAGGGCGATGGCTTCAGTCTCAAGGAGCTTGGAGTATCGCTCAAGGGGTCGGCTGAGTTCTCGCCGGACTTCATCGTCCCCGACAGGCTGGGCGAGGCGCTGCTTGACGCCGGCCACGTCATGTACCTGCCCGGCATGGAGGTGGAGCCACAGAGCGGAGCCGAGGTGCTCTGCCCCATGGAGAAGCCCTACTTCAACCGCACCTGGGAGCACTTCTGCTCCCACCGGCACACACCATCGGAGGGCGCGGCGGACTACCCGGGAGTGGTGAGGAACGGCCGCTGCATCTACTTCATGCACCCGGTGTTCACGCTGTATCACAACTGTGCGCCCCTGTGGTGCAAGAGGCTGGTGGCCAATGCCCTGGAGCTCTTGCAGCCCGACCCCGTCCTGCGCGCCGGCGGCCCCAGCTCGCTACTTGTAACGGTCAACTCGCAGCCGGAGCAGAAGCGCCTGGTGGTGCACGCGCTGCACTATGTGCCGGAGCGAAGGGGCAGGGATTTCGACGTGATCGAGGACATCATCCCGGTATTCGGGATCCCGGTGTCGCTGAAGGTCGATGCCGAAGTGCTCTCGGTGCGCCTGGTTCCCCGGCTGCAGGGCATTGACTTCGAGCAGAGGGAGGGCCGGGTGGAGTTCCTGATCCCGCGGGTGGATGGGCACCAGATGGTGGAGATCAACCTGAAGTGAGGGCTTAGCGATAGCAGAGCTCTCCACGGGGCGGCAGCGCGGTTCCGCCCCGTGGAGAGCGGCGGTGCCGGGAGGCGGCCAAAGGCCGGTACCAAGAAAGAAGCCGAGGCGAAAAGCCCTCGGCTCGGCGGAACAGTGCCTGATGATGTGAGGATCGCGGCTATCTGGCTGTGGCAACTCCGCTCTCGACTGCGTGCTCGATGGCGGCGCGTAATTCGGTCAAGGCGAAAGGCTTACTCAGGGTGGCAAAGCCATTGGTCCCGAACTCGTCGAGTTCCTCCTGGGTCCCGAGCACGATGAGCGGAATTCCTGCCGTCTCGTCGTCGGCCTGGAGCTCCTGAAGCAATTCACGGCCGCAGATGCCCGGCAAAACGGCATCCATCACGACCAGATCGGGAGCTTGTCTTCGAGCCACCTCGAGAGCCTCGGTGCCGTCCTCCACCACCTGCGATTCATGGCCTTCGCGCTTCATGAGCACGCCCAGCAGGCGCGACACAGCCATCTCGCTCTCGGCGATGAGTACATGCATACTGGTTAAATCAGTCCTCCTTTCGTGGTGTCTCGAGCCATTTGGTGTCTGCGAGAGTATACCCCACTCTAGACCCTGTGCAAAACCCCATCTCGCCGCGGCTCGATGGCAATTGTGCGTTGCAGCCCGGCCACATCACATGCCCTTTGCCGCCGCGAGTTTCCTTGTATTCTATCCTCCTCGATACTATACCTTCCCAGTAGGAGCGTGTTGCGGTGTAACAAGGCGGCGGCTTCCGCGGGCGGGCGTGAGGTGACAGACGGGCCCGTACGCTGCGGCCCCCGGAACACCGACAATACTACCCAGCGATGCCGCATCCTGCTACAATGCCCGCGAAGCTAAGGGAGGCTGGTTCCATGCCCGAGTGGCTTGTGCTCGTCCTGGCAGTGATCGCCGTTCCCGTCGTCCTGGCCATAGGTGGGTTGTCCGTCGCAGGGCTGGCCATCTGGGTCTCTCACCGCTCGAAGATGCGGAAGTTGGAGATCGAGGAGAAGGAGCGGCAGGCACAGATGGACCGCGACCTGCTGGGTCTGGGCAGCGACGGTCTCGGCGCGCAGTTCGAGGCCCTCCTGGAGCGTATGAACGCCATCGAGCGTCGCATGGATGCCGTCGAGAGGACGGCCCCCCGAACTCAGGCGCCGCCGGTCACCGGTTCCGAGGGTCCCCGGACTGAGGCGCGCAGGGCCGTGGACACGGAGCGGGCTTGAGGCACCGCCACCTCTCCACGGGTTTCACCCGTGGCTATCATGCACTGCCCCTTCGGGGCAGACGGCGACGGCACGACCAACGGCATGCCGCTCCTCGCCGTTGCCGTGCTCCCCTCTTATTGAGGAGAGGAGCTGGGGGTGAGGTGCCGTCACCGCCGTTCGCCGTTGACTCGCGACTCGCCGAATCGCCGACTCTCGCAGAGCGGGGTGAGGACGCCGTTGAGGCCGTTACCCCCCCTGGGCCCCGTACCACCCCCAACACTTTCTCCCTATGTTACCACTATACTCTCAGGAGCACCGAAGCGGACCCGCGCCGCGCACGCCGGCTGCGGCTGCGAGCCGCCCAGGTGCCGGCCCACAGCTCTACTGGAGTTGATCGCCTATGGAACTGCGTCTGGTTGCGGCGCGCCCGGCGGAGGTGGCCGCTGATGCGCTCCGTCGGCGCGAGCGAGCGGCCTGGGATGCGCTGGTCGCCCACCAGCACGGACGGCTGTACAACCTGCTTTTGCGCCTCACCGGGGATCGCGAGCTCGCCGCCGATCTGACACAGGAGACCTTCGTGGCCGCCTACAATAGCGCCCACACCTACGCCGGGCGTTCCGGCCCGCAGGCGTGGCTCTGCGGCGTGGCTCTCAACTGCTACCGCAACCACCGCCGGCGACATGGAGGGCGCAGACTGCCCGCCGAGATCGGCGATGACCTGCCCGACCCGGCGCCGACACCCGAGCAGTTGGCCCAGCTTCGGGAGCAGGCCGGTCTGGTGCGAGAGGCGGTGGGCAGGCTCCCCGAGGCGTACGAAAGAGTTGTGGCCCTGTACTATTTCGCCGGGCTGACCTCGGCGCAGATTGCCGACGAGGAGGGCGTCGCCGACGGCACCGTGCGCTGGCGCCTCCATCAGGCCGTTCGGAAG
>CAYRFY010000689.1:0-4355 GCA_964423635.1 uncultured Armatimonadia bacterium
GGTAGCAGCGAGAGTCGCAACACGCGGCAAAGGCCACCGTGCCCGCGGGATAAACGCGTCGGGGAAACCAGTACACCGATAGGCCGCATCCCGGCCACGGTTGTTGTTCCTGGCCTCAGGACTCGAACCTCCCGTGCTCTCGCGGTCCGTGCAGTGAAAAGCGACCCACCCCAAGAGGTGCCATCCACATGCGCTATCTGACAATCGCCTGCGTTCCCCTCTTCGCCCTGTCCGCCTGCGCCATGGGCCAGGGCCTTGACGCCCGCGATGAACCGAACCGCCTCGTGCTGAGCAATGAACGGCTCTCTCTGGCCATCGGCAAGGAGCACAAGGGCGGGCTGGTCTCGCTTGCCGACTTCGCCACCGGCCGCGAGTTCATGGCCGCGAGTCCACAGCGTATCCTGCTGCTGGTCCTCACCCAGCGTGCCGGCGACGGCAAGGAGCGCATCTACGTCTCCAATCACGACGCCGGCGACGCGCAGTACGCGCTCCAGCAAGACGGGCAGTCTCGCACGGCTCAGGTGACCCTCCGCGACCTCGGCGGCCGGGGAATACACTGCCGCTTCGCCGCCACCGTCCGGGCCGATGACCCCCTGGTGTACTGGCGGCTTGAGGAGGTCACCGTGCCGGAAAGCCTCGTACTGGAAGAGGTGCACTTCCCCGTCGTGATGCTCGGTGTGCCGGATGACGCCGGAGCCGAGGAGGCGCTGGTCATCGGCCACACCAAGGGCGGCGTCTACCGCAGGCCGGGGGAGTGGGAGGTCAACAAGGGCACCTCGGCCTACCAGCCCGGCTCCATGGCCGCCCAGTTCGGCTGCTACTACGACCCACAGGTGGGCCTGTACGAGGCCGCCTACGACGACGCGGGCTACCCCAAGAGCCTCGGCGCCATCCGCAGGGCCGAGGGGCTCGAGATCACCTGGCGGCATCCGTGTTTCGCCCAGGAGAGCTTCGGCCTGCAGTACGATGTGGTGATGTCAACTTTCTCCGGAGCAGACACGGCCACGCCCACGGACTGGCGGGACGCGGCGGACATCTACAAGGCCTGGGCCGAGCAACAGCACTGGTGCGAGAAGACCTTCGCCCGCCGTGAGGACATCCCGGACTGGCTCAAGTCCGGCCCGGCGATGGTGCGCTTCGGCCGCGGCTGGCTGGCGACCCCGGAGCTGATCCGCCGCTGGTTCTCCGATTACTGGCAGAAGCACTTCTCCGCAGACATCCCGCTGATCGTCGCCTACTGGGGCTGGGAGAAGGTGGCAAGCTGGGTTACTCCCGACTACTTCCCCGTCTTCCCCTCAGACGAGGAGTTCATGGCTCTGGCCAAGATGAACCGCGAGAGCGGCGCCCACGTATTCCCCTGGCCCTCCGGCCACCGCTACACCCTGACCTTCAACGCCCACGAGGACGGGAGCTTCGAGTGGGACGACCGCGAACGCTTCTCCCGTGACTTTTCGCCCCATGCGGTGCGCAACCGGGACGGCTCGGTCTACAGCATGAAGCCCTCCTGGCTCCAGGGCGGCGAGAACTCCTGCATATGCCCCGGCGATCCCTTCGGCATCGACTGGTTCGACAACATCTGCGTGGAGCTGACCCGCCGCGGCGCCGACATGGTGCAGGTCGATCAGATCGTGGGCGGCTCCTTTCCCCCCTGCTACAGCGAGGATCACGGCCACCCGCCGGGCCCGGGGCGGTGGATGACCGACGTGTTCCGCGCTCAGCTCATCTCGATGACCAGACGGATGCGCGAGATAGACCCCGAGGCGGTGGCGTGTTTCGAGGAGCCCAACGAGCACTTCATCCAGCAGGCGGCGGTGCAGGATTACCGGGATATCGAGAGTCGCCGCCGCACCCCAAAACCCGAACTCGCCTCGGTCTTCAACTATCTCTACCACGAGTACCTGCCCACCTTCCAGAGCAATCCCGGTGGTCAGGGCCGGCTGATGCAGCTCTACTGCCTGGTGAACGGCCAGATTCCCCATATGGTACCCTCCTCGGACATCGGTCCCGGTCTGCTGCTGGGCAATGGCGATTTCGAGGAGTGGGTACAGGACAAGGCCGTGGGCTGGGACAAGGTGGACGGCTGGCAGGGCCGGGTGTGGCGCGGCTCCTTCGCCAGGGATGAGGAGGACAAGCACGCCGGCGAGAGCAGCCTGCGTCTGGAGAACACCAGGGACGATGATGTGGTTCAGGTCTCCCGCAACCTGCCCTTCCGCGGGCAGTTTCACGCCGGGGGCACCTACCGCCTGAGCGTCTGGATGAAGTCCGAGGGGCTGGCGAAGCCCAACGGCATCAACCTGGGCGCGCTCACCGGCGAGCTGCAGTCCAAGGGCGGCTGGCGCATCGACATGCCTCCCTCCGGGGCCGGCTGGGTCCGTGGCGAAGCCACCTTCACCGTCCCGGAGGGTGCCGACTATCTGCGGATCATGATGCACGTGGAGGGTCCGGGCAGGGTGTGGGTGGATGACATGCGCCTGGAGCAGGTCGCCGCCGACGGCACGCTCTCGGAGCTGATGCGTCCCGACGTCCCGCCGGATCACGACATCATGGCGCGCTGGGTGGAGCTGTTCAGCAAACAGGGTCGCCCCTATCTGCTGCACGGCCGCATGCTGCATCCGCCGAAGCTGCAGTGTGCCACTACCACCGACGGCGGCCAGAGCTTCCCGGCGATCCTGCACAACGCTTACCGGGCCGCCGACGGCTCCGAAGCCGTCGTGATGGCGAACGCGACTTCCGAGCCGCAGAATGGAACACTGCACTGGGGCGGTGAGGAGATACCGGTCGAACTGAAGCCCTGGGAGATCGTTCTGCACCGGAGTCGGTGACCTCAAGACACACCCGAAGGGCTGTGGGTCAATCCCGCCGCTCACGAATCTCCGCAACCATGGGGCGGGACTTCCCGTATGGACCTGCACAGCTTTGAGGATACCATCGCCGCCATCTCCACCCCCCCGGGGCAGAGTGGAATCGGCATCGTGCGTCTCAGCGGCCCCGAGGCCGTGGCCATCGCCGATGAGCTCTTCTCACCGGCGGCCCGCGGTCGCACCGTCGCGAGCCTTGGCAGCTTCACCAACGCCTACGGCCGCATCGTGGACGGCGGCGAGGTGGTGGACGAGGTCATCCTCACGGTGATGCGTGCTCCGCGCACCTACACCACGCAGGACGTGGTGGAGATCAACTGCCACGGGGGCATGATCCCGCTGCGGAAAGCCCTGGAGCTGGTCCTCCATCGGGGAGCGCGCCTGGCCGATCCGGGGGAGTTCACCAAGAGGGCCTTCGTCTTCGGGCGCATTGACCTGGCCCAGGCCGAGTCGGTGCTGGACGTCATCAACGCCCGCTCCGATGAGGCCCACCGCGCCGCCGTCTCGCAGCTTGAGGGGCGCTTCTCGCGCCTCGTCAACGAGCTGCGGGAGACGGCGCTGGACATCCTCACCCGGCTCGAGGCCGCCATTGACTTCGGCGACGAGGGTCTCCAGTTGCCGACGGCGCCGGAGGCGGGCCGGCGCTGCGGAGAGCTGGCGGCGCGGATAGAGGCGATGCTGGCGGGTGCCCGGGCCGGTCGGGCGCTGCGCGAGGGGCTCCGCACCGCCATCGTCGGCAGGCCCAATGTGGGCAAGTCCAGCCTGATGAATGCGCTGCTCGGCCACGAGCGGGTGATCGTAACCCCGGTGCCCGGCACCACCAGGGACGTGGTCGAGGACAGTATCACCATCGGCGGAGTGCCCGTTATCCTGGCGGACACCGCGGGCCTACGGACCACGAACGACGAGATCGAGGCCGCCGGCGTGCTGAGGTCTTCGGCGGCCATGGCGCAGGCCGATCTGGTGCTGGTGGTCCTCGATGGTTCCGTGCCGCTGACCGAGGACGATGACTCGCTACTTGCCGCCGCCCCCATGAGGCGAACGGTTCTGGTCCTGAACAAGAGCGACCTGCCCGCGATCGTCGAGGCCTCGGAACTGCAGCACCTGGGCGCCCGGGCCACCGTCTCGCTCTCGGCCCGAACTGAAGCGGGTCTCGAGGCCCTGCGAGAGGCCGTAACCCAGACCGTCTGGGGCGGGGAGATCTCCGTTTCGCCGGAAGCGCTGGTCACCAATGTGCGCCACAGCAGCGCACTGCGGGAGGCTCAGACGGCGCTGCGCCGTGCTCAGAGCGCCGCCGAGGCCGGACACAGCGAGGAGTACCTGGCCAGCGATGTACGGGAGGCCCTGAACGCTCTGGGCCTGATTGTGGGCGCCACCCTGCGCGAGGACGTCATCAACCGCATCTTCGAGACCTTCTGCATCGGCAAATAGCGCCGGCAGCGGGCGAACCAATACGGCGACGCCGGCGTCCACGGCTTAGGGCAACGAAAGGCGGGG
>CAYRFY010000690.1:0-4338 GCA_964423635.1 uncultured Armatimonadia bacterium
GTACTGGACGGCCAGGGACTGGTGCGGCTTCGAGGGTCTGTCGATGATGGTGTACGATCAGCCGGGGCTGGTGCACGAGATGTTCGAGTACTGGACGTGGTTTCTGATGGAGCTTCTCGACGAGCCGCTGCGGCGGATCCGGGTGGACAGGATCGTGCTCAACGAGGACATGGCCTTCAAGTGCCAGTCCATGCTTTCCCCCCAATCGATGCGGCAGTTCATGCTCCCGCGCTACAAGCGTCTGTACGAGTTCTGCAAGGAGCGTGGGGTGCACGCGGTGGTGATGGACTCGGACGGGTACAACGGGCAGATCCTCGATGTGATGTACCCCGAGGCCATCGACGGCATCGAACCCTTTGAGATCGCCGCCGGCAATGACACCGAGGCGTTCTTGGCCAAGTACCCGGGGGTATTCATCGGGGGCGGTATCGACAAGCGTGAGTTGCGCTTCTCCCGGGAGCAGCTTCGGGCCGAGGTGGCCCTGCGTTACGGCCATGCCCGCAAGTACGGGGGCTACATCCCCCATGTGGATCACGGCGTGCCGCCGGACATTCCTCTGCGCAATTTCCTTTACTACGTCGAGCTGGCCAGGGGCTTTTGCGACGGGCAGGACCTGGCGACCTACGAGCCGCCGTGCGAGCTTGAGAAACAACTGGGCGAGATTGACGAGATGTTCGACCCCAGATCGGCCATCGCGCAGGCCTACGGGATGGAGGAGGCGGAGCACTAGAAGAAGCCGCCGGAGCCCGCATTGCAGCGCCGCGACCCGCCCTCCACCAGGGGCGGGTCGCGGCGTTCTGCCCGGGCGTGGGTGACGCCGCGGCCCTCGCCCGAAGGTCGCATCATCTGTCGGAGCGTCTTGTCCGCATCATCAAACACTTCCGCTCCCCGGCGCGTATAGGTGTGTGACGACGCCGTCGTGTGTTCGTCTCATACCGCTCCTTGGGGGTGTACCGCGTTGCCCACCTACTGGTACACGCTGCAGGCCGATCCACCGGGGACGAGGTACCTGGTCCATGCTCCGAGCCTGCCCGACGCCCTGCTGGCCCTGCAGGCCCGGGGGGTGCAGTACCTGGACGCAGGGTCCGAGGCCCCTTCTGCTCACACCGGTGAGAGGCCGGTAGCGGAGGCCGATCTGATCACGCTGTGCCGACAATTGGCCCTGGTGCTGCGGAGAGATGCGCCGCTGCCCGAGGGCCTGCGAACCATCGCCGGCGAGACGCCGCACCGCCGATTGCGGGGCATCCTGCGGCATCTGGCGGATGCCACCGCGCAGGGCCTGCCGCTGTGGGAGGCAATGAATGACTTCCCCGGCGTGTTCCGGCCGGAGATGGTGGCCGTGGCCCGGGCCGGCGAGGTGGCCGGCGAGCTGCCCGAGGCCCTGGATGCGCTGGCCGAACGCTCAGATACCGCCTCCACTCTCGTCCGGCGCGCCTCCTTGCCTCTGGTCTACCCGCTCATGGTGTGCGTGCTCGCGGCCCTGGTGATCATCTTCGTCTTCACCTTCATCGCCCCCAAGTGGCTGGACTTGTTCAGGGAACTGGGGCTGAAGGAGGACAGTTTCCCGATGCCTACCCTGGTGATGATGTGGGTGGCCCGCTGGTTCCCGACCTTCGCGATAGTGCTGTTTCTCATTGGGCTGGCTCTGATCGCCATCTACCTGGTGTACCGGCGTACGGCGTCGGGCCGTCTGGACATCGACTACTGGCGCATGCGGGTGCCGCTGTTGGGGCAGATCGCCTATGCCGCCGCGGCGGCCCGGCTGTGTGCCACCCTGGCCATGTTGCTCAAGCACCGCGTCCCGGCTCCCGAGGCGCTGCGCGTCGCCGGGCGGGCCTCGGGCAGCGAGGCGCTGCTGGCGGCCTGTCGCTCCGCGGAGTTGGTCGCCGAGCAGGGGGGCACCATCGCCGAGGGACTCAAGGCCTCCGAAGCCCTGCCGCCGCCGCTGCTGTGGCGACTGGCAGTGGCGGAGAAGACGGGCGCCCTGCCCCAGACCTGCGAGCAGATCGCGGATTTCTATGTGGAATCGGCGGAAAGCCTGGCGCGTAGGACCATCGCGCTGGCCGAGCCCATCGTGGTCATCGTCCTGGGCCTCGTCCTGTGGTCCACCGTCACCGGCATGTTCCTACCCATGGTGTCCATCATCTCCGGCCTCTCGCAATGAACCGGGCCACCGCGCCCCGGAGGGTGTGACAATGGCTATCTCAGTGGACAGCAGGATGGAGGAGATCTATCAGGGGCGTGGGATGACTCTCCACGTGGCGCCCTCAGGCATCGCCAGAGCGCGGCTGAGGGCCGGGCGGCGCACGGACGCCTCGGCGCTCGCCGAGTACGGTGAGATCCATGAGACCCGCATCCTCGGCGGCGCCCCGGCGACCCTGGTGATCGACTTCGGCCAGGCCAGGGAGAACTGGCAGATCCCGGGCATGCGGCGCTCCGAGGCGGAGTGGGCCAAGCGCGCTATCGACGGCTACGTCCGGGCCACCCGCCGGCGCAGTCTGCCCCTGCACTCCCGGAGGCTGTCGGTGGAGGAGGTGCGCGCACAGGTGGCCCAGATGCTTGGCGCGCCACCTCTGGATATCACCGACCTGGCCGATGCCATCCTGGCACAGGCCGTGTTCCAGCAGGCCAGCGACGTGCATATCCTGCCGGGAGCCACTCACACCGCGGTGCGTTGGCGGGTGGACGGCATTCTGCGCGATGTGCTGCAGCTCGACGGTTCCATCGGGGAGCGTCTGGTCTCGCGTATCAAGGTCCTCGCGGCCCTGGCTACCTACGAGCACCAGATCGTGCAGGAGGGGCGTCTGGCCTTGGACCTCACCCCTCCCGTGCAGATGCGGGTCACCGTCGTCCCGGCGCTGCACGGGGAGACGGTGACCCTCCGCATCTTCGATCCCTCCCGGGGCATCATCGGGCTGGACAGTCTCGGCTTTGAGCCCGAGGATCTGGATGCCTTTCGCGATGCCGTCAGCCGGCCCGACGGCATGGTGGTGCTCACAGGGCCCGCCGGAGCGGGGAAGACCACCACCCTGTATGCCGCCCTGGCCGCTCTCAGCCAGCACCGCTCCCGGGGCGCCAGCTTCTCCACGGTCGAAGACCCCGTCGAGCTCGATCTGGAGTTCGCCAGTCAGACCGAGGTCGACCCCGACTCCGGTCTCGGCTTCGCCGATGCGCTCAAGAGCGTGCTGCGCCAGGACCCCAATGTCATCATGCTCGGCGAGATTCGCGATCCGCAGACCGCTGAGATCGCGGTGCGCGCCGGGATGACGGGCCATCTGTTGCTCACCACACTGCACACCGGCGGAGCGGCCGAGGTCTTGCCGCGACTGGCCGAGATGGGACTACCGCCCTTCACCAGCACCTCGGCGCTGAGGTGCATCGTGGCTCAGAGGCTGGTACGCGTGTTGTGCGAGTGCGCCGAGGCGGCCGACCCAGATCCGGGAAGCCTGGCCCAGGTAGGCCTTACCGCCCAGGACGTGGATGGGTGGGACCTCAAGCGTCCCGTGGGCTGCGACCGCTGCGGTGGCACCGGCTATCTGGGACGCACCGGGGTGCTGCAGGTGGTGGCGGTCTCCCCGGAGTTGCGAGACCTGGCCCTGCGAAGCGCGCCGGCCCACGCCTTCGCCGCCAAGATAGACGAGCTCGGCGTGCCGTCGCTACACGAGCTGGCCCTGAAGAAGGTCCAGCGCGGGATCACGACCCCTGAGGAGGTCGCCCGGGTGTTCGGAGGCAGGCCATGAGGCCCAGGCCGGCAGTGAAGGGCACCGTGCCGGGGCTCCTGGCCTACCTGGGGCACGTGACCGCATGGGTCTGGCTGATGCTGGTGCTCATCGGCGTCGGAGCCATGCTGCCGCTGGCCCTGTTCGGCCCCCCCTACGGGCTGGCCGTAGGCCTGGGCTGTGCCCAGTTACTGATCCTCTTGTGGGGGGGCAGAAGCGCCCTCCGCCGCGGCCTCAACAGGCGCCTGCCCGAGGGGCCTCCCAGATCGTGGTAGGTTGCCGGCGAAGCTCCGCGTCAAACCGACGACCAGGGCGCGAGATGCGCCCCGGGTCGGTGCCACGGCCGGATGGTGAGCCCGCAGGGCGGGATCGCCGAGCCGGGCTGGAAACTCAGGTTATCCATGAACGCACTGGACCCACATGCCGCCACAGTCACGCTCCGAATGATCGCTCCCGCTTGGCGGGATCGTTCTCCCCTTTCCCGTCTCCGCCCTTTGGCGGAGTAAGGGGTCGGCGGTGAGGGGCCGTTGGCCGTGCTCCCTCCCCGCCTGCGGGGAGGGCCAAGGTGGGGTCCCGGCCGTTGCGGAGCGCCGGCCCTACGGCGCCCCCCTCAATCCTC
>CAYRFY010000691.1:0-4323 GCA_964423635.1 uncultured Armatimonadia bacterium
GGATCGGGCTTTCCACTCAGATTATGCAGGTTCCGGGCAGGCGCCGATTCACGTCACCTCACCCCCCCGGCCCCGCCTCTCGGCGTCTCTTCGAGCCGCTTGTACTCCGCCAAACGGCAGGCGGAGACGGGAGGAGGGGGGAGAACGGCAGCACTTCGACCGTTCCGGACGTGGGAATGGCGAACTGTGGCTCCAGTGCGGTCATGCATAATGTGAGTTTCCAGCCCGACTCGGCGGGTCCGTGACCCGCCGAAATAGGTTCTCGGCCGCACCTCTAGAAGCGCAGATTGTGCAGGTCCTGGGCCGGCGCCCGCCCCGAACGGACATGGCCAACCGGGCCGGATATAGGTCCCGGCGGGTGCGAGCACCCGCTTGCGCGCATACGACCGCGCGGTCCGCCTCCCGCAAGGCGGGACCCCTCCCAGCGCCTTCCGCCCCTTCAGGCGTCTCCCCCCGCATGCGGGGGGATTGAGGGGGGGCTTCGCCGTAGGGTCGTCGGGCGTCCACGGCACGCACCCCACCCCGGCCCTCCACGCGGGCCGAGCCAAAACACGGCAACGTCTCCTCACCCTCACTCCAACGAGGGCAGGGCATCGAAGCTCATGCCGTCGTGCACATCACCCGGGGACTGGAAGCTGCCGCCGGTCAGCGGCTGCAGCCTGCGGATATGCTCCTGTAGCCGCCCGGCAAGCTCTGCGGCCACCTGCGGATTGTCCCCGCGTACATCGGTGAGCTCCTCCGGGTCGGCCTCCAGGTCGTACAGCTCGTACCGACCCTTACCCTGCTGGGGGACCTGCTTCCAGGGCTGGATGTAGTTCCACTTCGCCGTGCGGATGGAGGCGTGGTTTCCAAAGGCGGTCACCACGTAGTCCGGCGCTATATCCTCACCTCGGGTGAGCGGCCAGACGTCCGTGCCCAGGACCCTCGGTGGAATGTCCAGTCCCATGATGCTCAGCGCCGTGGGCATGATGTCCTGATGCTGCACGAAACCCGCCACTTTCTTACCGGCCGCCTCGCCCCGCGGATGGCGGATCAACAGCGGCAGTCGGGTGCACTGATTGCGCAGGCGGTCGGCGCCCTTGTGAATCTCGCCCTGCTCCCCCAGCATGCAGCCGTGGTCGGAGGTGAACACGATCACCGTGTCCTCCCAGTAGCCCCGAGCCTCGATGGCGTCCAGGAGCCGGCCCACCCACTTGTCCACCAGCGTGACCTCCGCCGCGTAGGCCGTCCTCACGTTCTTCACCTGTTGCTCGGTCATCTGCGCCGTGCTCCCCGGCGGAATGCAGCCGTCCAGGCCCTCATACCCGGCGTCATACTGCCGGGCGAAATCCAGCGGCGGGTCCCAGGGCTCGTGGGGATCGAAGCAGTCCACGTACAGGAAGAAGGGATTGTCCAGGGTATAGTACGTGATCCATTCGGCGGCTCTCGACATGACTCGCGCCACCGAGGTGTCCGCATCGGAAAGCCAGTCCTTGCGGTTCATCAGATGCTGCACGATCCAGGGGCGCTCGCCCAGCCTGCCCTCACCGTAGCGGGCCTGATCCAGCAGCCCCTGAACCTGGGCGGTATCGTTGAGCTTGTACGGATCGCCCTCCTGGCCACGGACCCAGTACCAGTGGTCGTAGCCGCGGTGCAGGTTCTTGCCCGGCTTCATGGCATGGTACACATCGGTGATGTAGCAGGAGAAGTAGTCGTGCGTCCGCAGATGCTCGGACAGGGTGACGTCCTCGTCAAACAGCGGATGCCAGCCCTCGAGCTGCACCATGTCGCTCTTCTGCGGGCGATAGGTGAAGGGGAAGATGTTGCGGCCGGTCTTGATCACCCGCCGCGCAGGAATGGTGGGCAGACCCTCGGCGTAGGCGTCCAGGAACAGCGCGCTTTGCGAGGCCAGGCGGTCCAGGTTCGGCGTCTTGATCCACTCATTGCCGTATGCGCCCATGTAGTCCCAGCGGAAGGTGTCGCTGACGATGATGACAAGGTTCATGGAAGTCTCTCCCCGTGGATCGCGATGGTGAAGGCGACGGGTAGAAGTTCGCGAGGAAACGGCGGGGTCCTCCAGGGGAGTCGCGAGTCGGACGGTCACGGGTAGCGAGTGAACGGCGAGAGGTCCGGCTGCAAAGGTCGCCGCCGCCTCGACGCCGAACAGGTGCCCTCGCGGCAGACACGATTTATTGGGGCCTCGCGCCACCGCCGCCTTCTACCACTACACCGACGGAGGCTTTCGCATGGGCCTGCAGTTGCACAGGCTGGTCGCAGTTGCCGCGGGGAGAGAACCCGCGGACGTGGTGGTGAAGGGCGGACGGGTCTTTGATGTGTTCAGCGGAGAGGTTCGCGCCGCCGATGTGGCCATCTGCAATGGCCTGATCGCCGGCGTCGGAGTCTATGAGGGCCGGGAGGTGGTGGAGGCCGAGGGCCGCTTCGTGCTCCCCGGGTTCATCGAGGGACACATCCACATCGAGAGCACCGCCCTGGCCCCCTCGGAATTCGCCCGGGTGGTGGCCACTCACGGCACCACGACGGTGGTCGCCGACCCGCACGAGATCGCCAATGTCGCGGGCCTCGAGGGCGTCCGCTACATGCTCGGGGCCGCCGAGGAGGCGCCCATCGATCTTTTCTACGCGGCGCCCAGTTGCGTCCCGGCCACGCACATGGAGACGGCCGGCGCCCGGCTGGGGCCGGCGGAGATCGCCGAGATGCTCGCCTGGCCCGGGATCATCGGGCTGGCGGAGATGATGAACTTCCCCGGCGTCCTCTCCGGTGACGAAGAGGCGCTGGCGAAGCTGGCGGCCGCGGCGGGCCGCCACATCGACGGGCACGCCCCGGGTCTTGCGGGAGCCGCGCTCCAGGCGTACGTGGCCGCCGGCCCGCGCACAGAGCATGAGGCCACCTCGCTTGCGGAGGCCCAGGAGAAGCTCTCCGCGGGCATGTGGGTGATGATCCGGGAGGGCTCGGCGGCCAAGAACCTCGGGGCGCTTGCCCCGCTGCTCTCCGGTCCGGGTGCCTGGCGCTGCCTGCTGGTCTCCGATGACAAGAACCCCGAGGACCTGCTGGAGCAGGGCCACCTGGACCACAGCCTGCGCCGCGCCGTGGCCGAGGGTGTCCCTGCGGCGGCGGCGATCCGGGCGGTGACGATCAACGCCGCCGCCTGCTTCGGACTGAACGATCGCGGGGCCGTGGCCCCGGGCCTGTTGGCCGACCTCGTCCTGGTGCAGGACCTGGAGAGCTTCACGGTGAGGGAGGTGTTCAAGAGCGGCCGGCGGATCAACGGGGCCTGGGGTTACCGGCATCTGCCCGATCGTGGGCCCCTGGCCCTGACCTCCTCCTGTCACCTGCCGGAGCTGACGGCGCAATCCTTCGCCGTGCCGGCACCGGGAACAGGTGGCTCGGTGACGGCGAGGGTCATCGGCATCGTCGCCGGAGAGCTGCTCACCGAGAGCCTGCGGCTGCAGCTCGCGGTCGCCGACGGCCTGGTGCTTCCCGACCCGGAGCGGGATGTGCTGAAGCTGGCCGTCATCGAGCGCCACGGCCAAAGCGGCTCCATCGGCGTGGGCTTCGTCAAAGGTCTCGGTCTGAGAAGCGGCGCCCTGGCTTCCACCGTGGCCCACGACTCGCACAATCTCGTGGTGGCCGGCTCCGACGATGAGGCGATGCTGGCGGCGGCCCGCGAGGTCCGGGACACGGGTGGGGGCCAATTGGTGTGGGCCGGGGCGGAGGACATCGTCCGCCTGCCCCTGCCTATCGCGGGCCTGATGAGCGGCGAGGATGCCCAGGTCGTGGCCCGGCAGCACCGCATGGTGCGTGAGGCCGCCCGCCGTCTGGGCAGCGATCTGGCCGACCCCTTCATGTACCTGTCCTTCTTGGCGTTGGCGGTGATTCTGTTTTTGAAGTTTATGGATAGGGGCCTTCTGGATGTGGATGGGTTCCACATCGTCTCGGTGGTTGAGGGGGGCGGGGCGGGGGCGTAGGCAGGCTGTTTCGGGCGCGGGGGCCTGTGCAGCGCCGCCGCCGTCGTCTTCCGTTGCCGTCCCTGGGAACGCGGGCGTCTCGCCCGCATCGCCGTTGGCCGCTGTCGTTGCAGGGCGCGGGCCTGTACCACGCCGAGCGGGCCTTCCAACAACAACGGCCAACGACGGCGGCGCACAGGTCGCCGCCCTACAACGGCAGACGGCGCCGCCGTTCTGTAGGGCGCGGGCCTGTACCGCGCCGAGGGCCATCCAACAACAACGGCCAACGACGGCGGCGCACAGGTCGCCGCCCTACAACGGCAGACGGCGCCGCCGTTCTGTAGGGCGCGGGCCTGTACCGCGCCGAGGGCCATCCAAC